>NZ_CAOLGM010000178.1:0-6932 GCF_948475835.1 uncultured Escherichia sp.
GAAATAGACTATCAAAAAACGCTCATTTATTTAGAACCTATCTTTAATTTGAGTGTATGAGCGCACAATAGCCAGGGGGGGGGAGTATCCTGGAAATTCAGAAAAGTAAACTCTTTGAGAAGGACGAGCAGAACGCCTGAAAATATGCCTTTCCCTTCAGATTTGTCTGTGGATACCGCTTATTGATTTGAAAGGGCAAGCTGCCATCAGGCTGTTTGCAAAACTCAGGAGGTAAGCAATGAGGACACTACTTTCGGTGAAGTGGGGGAGTTAAAGTCACCTGCTATGCAGGTGACTTTATCCAGGCGAACGTGTTATCAGAACGCGTAGTTAAAGTTAGTACCGAACAGCCAGGCTTTACCTTCAGACTCGAACTGGTATGGGCCTTCGTTAATTTTCACGCTCTGACCGTGCATATAAGAAACACCAACGTCGACTGAAGCATCTTTATTAAATGCGTAAGTCGTACCTGCACTCAGCCAGAAACGGTCCTGGTCCGGAATGGAGATAGAACGATTCTGAGCCGGAACTGGGCTGTCATCAAAGGCGATACCGGTACGGAAGGTCCAGTTATCATCGTAGTAATAAGTGGTACCCAACGCGATGCGGTAAGCATCTTTAAAGCCTTCATGTTTCTGGAACAGCGTGTCGCCACTGGCTGAGGTCGCTTTCAGCTGCTGGAACTGACTCCAGCTGGTGTAAGCCAGGCTATAGTGAATCGCCCACTGTGGATCAACACGGTTATAACCTGACACTTCCCACATTTCAGGCAGGTTCAGCGTCAGATAACCCGATTGCGTTGCGCCACCTGTCGCGGTAGGAATTGGCAAACCGTAGTTATTAAACGCACGATTAAGATCGCTGCTGTAGTTACCTTTGAAGTCAATTTTCACTTCAGAACGGTAGGTCAGTGCATAGCGGTTATTTTTATCCAGTTCATACAGGATTCCGGCGTTCCAGCCAAAGCCCCACTGGTTACCGTTCAGATGAGCGATTTTGGTATTACTGTCGATACCGTTGGCGGTAGCTGCCAATGCTTGCCCTTGAGGAGTTTGCCCGGCAGGAGATTGCATAATCTGACCAGCAACCAACTGCCCCAGATCGCCTGCGAAACGTTCAATTTTCGCGCGAGCGTAGACGGCGTTGAAACCAAGACCAAAGCTCCATGCATTATTTAAGCGATACGCACCGCTTAAGTTCAGGTTCATGGTTTCAAGGTCAGTTGTACCCCCGACAGAGCCGCCTGCATAAGTATCATTAAACTCTGTTGCCAGACCATAGTTAGAGGTAATAGAAGCGCCCCAACCAAATTGGTCGTTAATCGGTGCAACAAAGTGCATGTTCGGAACCCATGCCGTAGGCGCGATGTTATCGGCTTTCAGGCTACGACCAGACGGAGACGTTCCGCTGATATTCACATCCGGGTCAATATAAACCGCACCCGCAGAAAAAGTCGGGCGGTCAAACATGGTAATCAATGCGGGGTTACGGCTAACGTTACCTGCATCATCGGCAATTGCGCCTTCCCCTGAATAAGCCCGGCCCAAGCCAGAGGAAGAAAATTCGTTTAACTGAAAGCCTGCCGACCAGGCCTGGGTGGAGATAAGTGCCACTGCGACTGCGAGAGCAGACTTTGTAAACAGGGTTTTCTGGCTCATGACCATAACCTCAATGATTTATTTTTATACAAACTATGTTACGTGCTGTAACAGGAGCGCGAAGTGTAGGGTCTGAGGTACATCTTAGAAATCAGACCAGTGGCGAGAGTATAGGTCGGACCAGCTGGAATGTTGCAAGTATGTTTCCATCTTTTTTCAAATATGATCTAAGAAACGCGATCCAGCTGGCAAAATTTGGAGGTTGCGCACTCGCGGATTCGGGTGAATTTTGTTTTAGATCATTTTTAAGTGTGATTTCGGTCACTTATCCGATTTTGCAGAATTAACAACTGGAGCAGCACTTTCCGGAAGCGTAAAATATCCACAACGTTTATCTGGCACCTTGGGTGCACATACAGAGGAAATCAACGATGAGTAAATGTAGTGCTGATGAAACCCCGGTTTGCTGCTGTATGGATGTTGGCACCATTATGGACAACTCCGACTGCACCGCGTCTTACAGCCGCGTGTTTGCAAACCGCGCAGAAGCAGAACAAACGCTGGCGGCGCTGACTGAAAAAGCCCGTAGCGTGGAATCCGAACCGTGCAAAATCTCCCCGACTTTCACTGAAGAGTCTGACGGTGTGCGCCTGGATATCGATTTCACTTTTGCCTGCGAAGCTGAAATGCTGATCTTCCAGCTGGGTCTGCGTTAATTCCTCTCGGGTACGTTCGCCCCTGTCAGTTGCTGGCAGGGGCGTTTTCTTTTCTTTCTCCTGTCTTCACTGTGTCATAGCTCCCACTTTCTTTTTTCTCCGCTTGGCTAAATGTAAAAAAATGGTTAAGACTATGATCAGGTCAGACCACTTTATTTATTTTTTTACAGGGGAGTGTTATGGGTCAGGTTTTACCGCTGGTTACCCGCCAGGGCGATCGTATCGCCATTGTTAGCGGTTTACGTACGCCTTTTGCCCGCCAGGGGACGGCTTTTCATGGCATTCCCGCGGTTGATTTAGGGAAGATGGTGGTAGGCGAACTGCTGGCACGCAGCGAGATCCCCGCTGAAGTGATTGAACAGCTGGTCTTTGGTCAGGTCGTACAAATGCCTGAAGCCCCCAACATTGCGCGTGAAATTGTTCTCGGTACCGGAATGAATGTGCATACCGATGCTTACAGCGTCAGCCGCGCTTGCGCTACCAGTTTCCAGGCGGTTGCAAACGTCGCAGAAAGCCTGATGGCGGGAACTATCCGAGCGGGGATTGCCGGTGGGGCAGATTCCTCTTCCGTATTGCCAATTGGCGTCAGTAAAAAACTGGCGCGCGTGCTGGTTGATGTCAACAAAGCTCGAACCATGAGCCAGCGCCTGAAACTCTTCTCTCGCCTGCGTTTGCGCGACTTAATGCCCGTACCGCCTGCGGTAGCAGAATATTCTACTGGCTTGCGGATGGGCGACACCGCCGAACAAATGGCGAAAACCTACGGCATCACCCGAGAACAGCAAGATGCATTAGCGCACCGTTCGCATCAGCGTGCCGCTCAGGCGTGGTCAGACGGTAAACTCAAAGAAGAGGTGATGACTGCCTTTATCCCTCCTTATAAACAACCGCTTGTCGAAGACAACAATATTCGCGGTAATTCCTCGCTTGCCGATTACGCAAAGCTGCGCCCGGCGTTTGATCGCAAACACGGAACGGTAACGGCGGCGAACAGTACGCCGCTGACCGATGGCGCAGCGGCGGTGATCCTGATGACTGAATCCCGGGCGAAAGAATTAGGGCTGGTGCCGCTGGGGTATCTGCGCAGCTACGCATTTACTGCGATTGATGTCTGGCAGGACATGTTGCTCGGTCCGGCCTGGTCAACACCGCTGGCGCTGGAACGTGCCGGTTTGACAATGAGCGATCTGACATTGATCGATATGCACGAAGCCTTTGCAGCTCAGACACTGGCGAATATTCAGTTGCTGGGTAGTGAACGTTTTGCTCGTGAAGTACTGGGGCGTGCACATGCCACTGGCGAAGTGGACGATAGCAAATTTAACGTGCTTGGCGGTTCGATTGCTTACGGGCATCCCTTCGCGGCGACCGGCGCGCGGATGATTACCCAGACATTGCATGAACTTCGCCGTCGCGGCGGTGGATTTGGTTTAGTTACCGCCTGTGCTGCCGGTGGGCTTGGCGCGGCAATGGTTCTGGAGGCGGAATAATGGAAATGGCATCAGTGTTTACTCTTAATGTTCGTCTGGACAACATTGCTATCATCACCATCGACGTACCGGGTGAGAAAATGAATACCCTGAAGGCGGAGTTTGCCTCGCAGGTGCGCGCCATTATTAAGCAACTCCGTGAAAACAAAGAGTTGCGAGGCGTGGTGTTTGTCTCCGCTAAACCGGACAACTTCATTGCTGGCGCAGACATCAACATGATCGGCAACTGCAAAACGGCGCAAGAAGCGGAAGCTCTGGCGCGGCAGGGCCAACAGTTGATGGCGGAGATTCATGCTTTGCCCATTCCGGTTATCGCGGCTATTCATGGCGCTTGCCTGGGTGGTGGGCTGGAGTTGGCGCTGGCGTGCCACGGTCGCGTTTGTACTGACGATCCTAAAACGGTGCTCGGTTTGCCTGAAGTACAACTTGGATTGTTACCCGGTTCAGGCGGCACCCAGCGTTTACCGCGTCTGATAGGCGTCAGCACAGCATTAGAGATGATCCTCACCGGAAAACAACTTCGGGCGAAACAGGCATTAAAGCTGGGGCTGGTGGATGACGTTGTTCCGCACTCCATTTTGCTGGAAGTCGCTGTTGAGCTGGCGAAGAAGGATCGCCCATCTTCCCGCCCTCTACCTGTACGCGAGCGTATTCTGGCGGGGCCGTTAGGTCGTGCGCTGCTGTTCAAAATGGTCGGTAAGAAAACAGAACACAAAACTCAAGGCAATTATCCGGCGACAGAACGCATCCTGGAGGTTGTTGAAACGGGATTAGCGCAGGGCACCAGCAGCGGTTATGACGCCGAAGCTCGGGCGTTTGGCGAACTGGCGATGACGCCACAATCGCAGGCGCTGCGTAGTATCTTTTTTGCCAGTACGGAAGTGAAGAAAGATCCCGGTAGTGATGCACCGCCTGCGCCATTAAACAGCGTGGGAATTTTAGGTGGTGGCTTGATGGGCGGCGGTATTGCTTATGTCACTGCTTGTAAAGCGGGGCTTCCGGTCAGAATTAAAGATATCAACCCGCAGGGCATAAATCATGCGCTGAAGTACAGTTGGGATCAGCTGGAGGGCAAAGTTCGCCGTCGTCATCTCAAAGCCAGCGAACGTGACAAACAGCTGGCATTAATCTCCGGAACGACGGACTATCGCGGCTTTGCCCATCGCGATCTGATTATTGAAGCGGTGTTTGAAAATCTCGAATTAAAACAACAGATGGTGGCGGAAGTGGAGCAAAATTGCGCCGCTCATACCATCTTTGCTTCGAATACGTCATCTTTGCCGATTGGTGATATCGCCGCTCACGCCACGCGACCTGAGCAAGTTATCGGCCTGCATTTCTTCAGTCCGGTGGAAAAAATGCCGCTGGTGGAGATTATTCCTCATGCGGGTACATCAGCGCAAACCATCGCCACTACGGTAAAACTGGCGAAAAAACAGGGCAAAACGCCCATTGTCGTGCGTGACAAAGCCGGGTTTTACGTCAATCGCATCTTAGCGCCTTACATTAATGAAGCTATCCGCATGCTGACCGAAGGTGAACGGGTAGAGCACATTGATGCTGCGCTAGTGAAATTTGGTTTTCCGGTAGGTCCAATCCAACTTTTGGATGAGGTAGGAATCGACACCGGGACTAAAATTATTCCTGTACTGGAAGCCGCTTATGGAGAACGTTTTAGCGCGCCTGCAAATGTTGTTTCTTCAATTTTGAACGACGATCGCAAAGGCAGAAAAAATGGGCGGGGTTTCTATCTTTATGGTCAGAAAGGGCGTAAAAGCAAAAAACAGGTCGATCCCGCCATTTACCCGCTCATTGGCGCACAAGGGCAGGGGCGACTCTCCGCACCGCAGGTTGCTGAACGGTGTGTGATGTTGATGCTGAATGAAGCAGTACGTTGTGTTGATGAGCAGGTTATCCGTAGCGTGCGTGACGGGGATATTGGTGCGGTATTTGGCATTGGTTTTCCGCCATTTCTCGGTGGACCGTTCCGCTATATCGATTCTCTCGGCGCGGGCGAAGTGGTTGCAATAATGCAACGACTTGCCACGCAGTATGGTTCCCGTTTTACCCCTTGCGAGCGTTTGGTCGAGATGGGCGCGCGTGGGGAAAGTTTTTGGAAAACAACTGCAACTGACCTGCAATAAGAAGGTCAAAGCTATATGAATCCGCGCTGAATGGCGGAGTGTTGGTCAAAATGTAAACGCATATTGACTATACTTACGCCATTGAGGTAAAAAACAGCGTTTCATTCGGTGAATGGATAAGGCACAATGCCGGCCACCGTTTTCTTTCTCTGGTTTCAGATGAAAGAAAACGGGCGAATCTGGTTAACAAAAGCGGTGCAATATGCAAGTTTTTATCATGCGTCACGGCGACGCAGCCCTCGATGCCGCCAGTGATTCCGTTCGTCCTCTGACCACTAATGGTTGTGACGAATCTCGCCTGATGGCGAACTGGCTGAAAGGTCAAAAAGTGGAAATCGAACGCGTTCTGGTGAGCCCGTTCCTGCGAGCCGAGCAAACACTGGAAGAAGTAGGGGATTGTTTGAACCTGCCTTCCAGTGCAGAAGTTCTGCCGGAGTTAACGCCCTGCGGCGATGTTGGTCTGGTCAGTGCCTATTTGCAGGCGTTGACCAATGAAGGTGTTGCTTCGGTACTGGTGATCTCTCACTTACCGTTAGTCGGGTATCTGGTTGCCGAGTTATGTCCGGGCGAAACGCCGCCTATGTTTACCACCTCGGCCATTGCCAGCGTAACGCTTGATGAAAGCGGAAACGGTACATTCAACTGGCAGATGAGCCCGTGTAATCTGAAGATGGCAAAAGCTATCTGATGTGTTCCAAATTATGCCCAATGAGGTAGATTCATTGGGCATAATTGCTCATCAGGCAGCGGATATCTGTCAACCTCACTACTATCGAAGACTCTCCTTATCTATAAATAAAACACTTTCTACATTCATTCGGAAATTATTCTTCTGCGCGTATCTTGATTTTGCCCAAAGTTACATGTTGAAATGAATAATGTCTGTTTGACACTCATTGTCATTTATTAATACAGATAATAGAGTTGAATAATCAGGCAGGATGTAATTGAAACTTGATTAAATTCTGGCTATAGTGTTTATAT
>NZ_CAOLGM010000179.1:0-6706 GCF_948475835.1 uncultured Escherichia sp.
ATTTAATAGTTGTTAATTTGAATACTTCGATAATGTTATATTTCCTGATAATCATTTGCAGGCAAAATGTTTTCACCCTTAAATGAGTATTTATTCTCATAGATCGAAAAAGGATTCATTATGGTTACACTTTACGGCATCAAAAATTGTGACACCATTAAAAAGGCTCGCCGTTGGCTGGAAGCCAATAACATCGACTATCGTTTTCATGATTACCGCGTCGATGGGCTGGACAGCGAATTATTGAACGGTTTTATCAACGAATTAGGCTGGGAAGCGTTACTGAACACCCGTGGTACAACCTGGCGTAAACTGGACGAAACCACCCGCAATAAAATCACCGATGCGGCCTCTGCGGCGGCATTAATGACTGAAATGCCTGCAATTATCAAACGTCCATTGCTCTGCGCGCCTGGTAAGCCTATGCTGCTGGGTTTCAGTGATTCCAGTTATCAGCAATTTTTCCATGAGGTGTAGTCTATGTCGTGCCCGGTTATTGAGCTGACACAACAGCTTATTCGCCGCCCTTCCCTGAGTCCTGATGACGCAGGATGCCAGGCTTTGTTGATTGAACGTTTGCAGGCGATCGGTTTTACCGTTGAACGCATGGATTTTGCCGATACGCAGAATTTTTGGGCATGGCGTGGGCAAGGTGAAACGTTGGCCTTTGCCGGGCATACCGACGTGGTGCCGCCTGGCGACGCCGATCGTTGGATCAATCCGCCGTTTGAACCCACCATTCGTGATGGCATGTTATTCGGACGCGGTGCGGCAGATATGAAAGGCTCGCTGGCGGCGATGGTGGTAGCGGCAGAACGCTTTGTCGCACAACATCCCAACCATACGGGGCGACTGGCATTTCTGATCACCTCTGATGAAGAAGCCAGTGCCCACAACGGTACGGTAAAAGTCGTCGAAGCGTTGATGGCACGTAATGAGCGTCTCGATTACTGCCTGGTCGGCGAACCGTCGAGTATCGAAGTGGTTGGTGATGTGGTGAAAAATGGTCGTCGCGGATCGTTAACCTGCAACCTTACCATTCATGGCGTTCAGGGGCATGTGGCCTACCCGCATCTGGCTGACAATCCAGTACATCGCGCAGCACCTTTCCTTAATGAATTAGTGGCTATTGAGTGGGATCAGGGCAATGAATTTTTCCCGGCGACCAGTATGCAGATTGCTAATATTCAGGCGGGAACGGGCAGTAACAATGTTATTCCGGGTGAACTGTTTGTGCAGTTTAACTTCCGCTTCAGCACCGAACTGACTGATGAGATGATCAAAGCACAGGTGCTTGCCCTGCTTGAAAAACATCAACTGCGTTATACGGTGGACTGGTGGCTTTCCGGGCAGCCATTTTTGACCGCGCGCGGTAAACTGGTGGATGCGGTCGTTAACGCGGTTGAGCACTATAATGAAATTAAACCGCAGCTACTGACCACAGGCGGAACGTCCGACGGGCGCTTTATTGCTCGCATGGGGGCGCAGGTGGTGGAACTCGGGCCGGTCAATGCCACTATTCATAAAATTAATGAATGTGTGAACGCTGCCGACCTGCAGCTACTTGCCCGTATGTATCAACGTATCATGGAACAGCTCGTCGCCTGATGAGTGGTTCTGCAAGAGGAAATAAGCATGGACTGGCTGGCTAAATATTGGTGGATTCTGGTGATTGTCTTTTTGGTAGGCGTCCTGCTGAACGTGATTAAAGATCTCAAGCGCGTCGACCATAAGAAATTTCTCGCCAACAAGCCGGAGCTTCCCCCGCATCGTGATTTCAACGATAAGTGGGACGATGACGACGACTGGCCGAAAAAGGATCAACCGAAGAAGTAAGCTGAGTGCTCAACCGTAGGCCGGATAAGGCGTTAACGCCGCATCCGGCAATGGTGAACGATGCCTGATGCGACGCTCACGCGTCTTATCAGGCCAGGTAATCTGTCTTTTACATCATTTCAATCACATCATCATCGCCAGGCTTACCGCCACTTAGCGCTTCGTCGAAATAATGTTTCGGAATGGTATAACGCAAGTGATCCAGGGCAAATTGCATACTGCGATTGTCGATCGCATGGCCTAAATCCTCCACGATATCCAGCGTCACGTCACCACCGGCACTGATTAACGCTTCCTGCGCCGCAACCGCATGCGCCAGATCGATAACCGGATCTTCACCGCCATGAATCAGGTGAATTGTCGTGGCTGTAGACGCAGTTTCCGGCAGGCTCGCATAGCGTCCGTTAAAAGCAATGACGCGTGAAGCAAGGCCCGGTTCGGCTTTAATGCTCTCCAGCACCATAATCGCGCCTTGAGAGAAACCGATGAGCGCCGTGGCGTTAGCCCCTACTCCGCTCTGTTTCTGCCAGTAGCGCACCGTTTCAATAAACGTCGGCATGATCGCATCCACACGCGCCTGGCGATTATCTTCCGTAATACCCTGCACCGAAAACCACTGACGCCCCGCCGGATTACCGCTCGGCTCCGCGCCACCGACACTCACCACCAGCGCATCAGGAAACAGCGGTGCAAACCAGCTACCTATTTCCCCCATTGCCACCGGGTTATCCCCGACACCGTGGAAAAGCAGTAACAACTGTTGCGCAGGTTTATCCGGGCTTTGAACAACAAAATGGTCATGTTTCATGGCGAACTCCTTAACTGATGTCATTAATTTTACGCCGCTGACTCACAATGACCATGGGAGAAAATTGAAGGAGTCAGTGAAAAAATTGCCATTGCGTTATGCGATCGCGCAGACGCTCAGTGCGAACATCATTAAGTGCGAACAGCGCCTGCGCGGCCTCTTCCCGCTGACGGACCAGTAACATCTTGCGGCCTGAAAGTTTAAGTGTGGTACATAACTGCGCGTCGCTGACGTTTTTCTGTAAACGCCCACGCAGCGCCGGTAATGCCAGTTCACTGGTTTGTAGCAGACGCAATAAGCAACCTAACGATGTTAATAGCGGACGATGAGCGAAAGCAAAACCGGCCAGTTCAAGCCAGTCGTCGTCAGAAAGGACGGCATCGTTTAGTGGATCAACAGGAAGCGTTTCGCCATTCCACTTTGCGAGAGCTTGCGCATCGCGACGTAAACGGTAATGCTCACGTTCAGCCAGTTGTTTACCCGCATTACTCATCGGTAACAGCGCCATCGCCGTATAGCAACCGCTGCTGGCTTCACGATGATTACCCATCCGCACCAGCACAAAACCGCAGCGGTGCCAGAAACGCCATAACTCCCCGGTGTAACCAAAACTCACCGAAAGATAGTCGAGGTCACGCGTATATTGCAAAGCACCAGCAATAAGTTGCTGCCCTGTGCCTTCCCGCTGACGCGCCGGATGAACTGCTATCCGGCTGACCCGCCGTCCACGCAATGTCGCTGCCAGTGGATTGCTACCGTGCGCCG
Source organism: uncultured Escherichia sp. (assembly GCF_948475835.1). Classification (NCBI taxonomy): domain Bacteria; kingdom Pseudomonadati; phylum Pseudomonadota; class Gammaproteobacteria; order Enterobacterales; family Enterobacteriaceae; genus Escherichia; species uncultured Escherichia sp. The sequence continues at coordinate 3,410 of NZ_CAOLGM010000179.1, forward strand.
CCAGCGACTGGGCCACCAGATTACCCCGCGGGCGACGAAAACCTGCCCATACCGCCTGACTGAGTTGTTGAGATAATCCGCCCTCATCCACCAGCCACAACGCCCCGGCAATCTCGTTTTCGCCAGCCGCCTGTAAAAAATGTTGCCCTGGTGCATCCATCATCCGGCGTAAATCCAGCGGCGAGGTCCGGTAGTGCGCACCAGACAATAACTGATAAACCTTTAACGGCGTTTCTGGATCGCTTCGCCATAACGTTTGTTCAAATGCGGAAATGACGATATTGCCTTGTGGTGTATGGGTGAAGTTTTCATCGTCAAAAACCAGTGCCTCGCTGACCATTTTTTCCAGCGGGCATCCCTGTGCCCAGCGGATCGGCTGTTGCAGTTCAAAACGGTGTAAATGCGGAAAGCGAGCGCAAAATTTCAGCAAAAAACCACGTCCGGTGCCTTCGTAGCCCTGCACCGTAGTGGTTAACAACGTTCGAGGAAAACGCGATACCAGTTGATGCAACAACGGCGCAGGTATGGCTGCGGCTTCATCGACCACCAGCCAGTCGGCTTGCTCATCGCTGGCTAACAAGGCATCCGGCGCAATAAAGCGAAACTTCTCGCCCGCAAATTGTGCCAGTACATCCGTTGCCGCTTTTGCGGGCGCAGTGACAATCGCACTACCCGCAATACGAGAAATGAGTTGCCCTGCCAGCGCCGATTTACCGCGCCCACGCGCAGCCGTTACCGCTGCCACGCCCGACGGCATGGTCAGTAGCTGCTGTAAGAGTTGCTGTTGTTCTGGTTGTGGTGCGCCGGTCGCGGTGTGCCAGTCAGTACGGGGAGTAAAATGCGCCAACGAGAACGGCTGGTTTTGCCGCCAGAGAATAGCGTCGTTATCCGCCGTAAGTACACGTTTGAAATGCTGGACAAAATGCGGCGTCGCAATAGGGTCAGGGCAATCACTCCAGCGCAGCGAGTCGGTATCAGGTTGGTTTTCCCACTCTTCCCATACAGGGAGTAACAAAACCAGCCAGCTTCCCGCTTTCAACGTTCCGCTAAGTGCCGCAAAGGCAGCGGCATCAAAGCCGTGGCGGGCGTCGAATACCGCATGCCGGAACTCGCGCCCAAGTAAAGTTTGTAGTGCCGAGGGAGAACAGTGGTTTTCAGCATCTGGCTGCGGCGAAATCCACAGCCAGTCGCCAGGTAAGGCATCACGCAACTTAAGCGCATGATCAAAACACCAACCCTCTTCCCCGCTCAACACCAGCAAGCGGCGGATCCCTTCACGTTTCATTTGCGCTGTTAATGTGTGAAACGCAGTCAGTTCAGCCATCCCTGCCCCGGAAGTTAAATGCTTTTACCAAAAGTATTGCATTGTGCCGGATCGCCGCTGTCGAAACCACGTTTAAACCAGCTGTAGCGTTGCTGAGAAGTGCCATGAGTGAAACTGTCTGGTACTACTCGCCCCTGACTTTGCTGTTGTAAACGGTCATCGCCGATGGCCTGCGCCGCGTTCAGCGCCTCTTCCAGATCGCCGGTTTCCAGAACGCCTTGCTGCTGCATACTATGCCCCCAGACACCGGCAAAACAGTCGGCCTGGAGTTCCATACGCACAGATAAGCGGTTCACTTCCGCCTGCGTCGCGTTTTGTTGCAGTTGACGAACTTTCGGCTCGATGCCTAACAGTTTCTGCACATGATGACCGACTTCATGGGCGATAACGTACCCCTGGGCAAAATCGCCATCCGCGCCAAGTTTGTCTTTCATGTCATCATAGAAGGAGAGATCGATATAAACCGTGCCATCCGCCGGGCAATAGAACGGCCCCATTATGGACTGGCCCGCCCCGCATCCGGTACGCGTCATTCCACGGTACATGACCAGCTTCGGTTGCTGATAGGTCTTACCCATCTTCTCGAACTGTTGTCCCCAGGTGTCTTCCGTGGTTGCCAGAATCACCGAGGTGAATTTTGCGGCTTCGTCTTCATTTGGGCTAATTGACCGCGTTGATTGCTGTTGAGAAACCGGCTGCCCGGTCATCAACCCGGTTAAATCAACGCCATAGTAGCCTGCAACCAGCACGACTATCAGTAAAATCAGCCCGCCTTTACCGCTCGGCAGACGGAAACCGGGACCGCCCATTGACGGACCGCCGGAGCTATTGCGCCTGTCTTCAACATTGTCACTTTCACGTCGCCCTTGCCAACGCATAGATACCTCAACAATATATTCATTATAGAAATGATCGTAGGTGGTTCAGAGGAAGATTACCACAGGAAAGCGGGATGAAATGGCGGAGGAATTAAGGCTTCATGCCACGTTATATAATTTACGAATGTTAGAAGTAAAAGAGAATGTTAGCTCCAGTCTTCTAGTCTGATTCCCGCCACTCGCTCAAACTCTCGGGTATTGTTGGTAACCACAATCAAACCGCGACTGCGAGCATGTCCCGCTATCATCTGGTCAAAAGGTCCAACAGGCCTTCCCTGCCGGGCAAGCTCGGCCCTGATTTGCCCGGTATGCGTCGCAGCAGCACTATCATAATCAAGCACTACCAAACGAGATACGAAACCTTCAATAACCGCCAAATTGCGTTCTGGCATCTGACTTTTTTCTGCCCCATAGATAAGCTCCATCAATGTTACAGAACTTATACACATCCGGCCAGAATTCAGGTTAAACCGCTCTCTGACATGTACTGGTTTATTCTTAATAGTGAAAATACAGATATTGGTATCCAGCATGAATTTCAGCATCAAAATGATTCCCTTTCCTGCATTGCGGGTTGATCACGGATATCCATAAAATCCGCACTCACATTTTCGCCATCAAACCAACTGTCCCAGGACTCACCGGCGGGAGTGATGATTCTTGTACGACCAATCGCAATAATTTCTACTTTCTTAACGTCTTCTGGCAGAGCGACCGCTTTCGGTAATCTGACGGCCTGACTGCGATTACTTAAAAATACAGTAGTTTCCATAGCCCCCCCCTTTTTGGGATATACGTTATGTATATACATATTGGCCTGGTATGACTTTCCTGTCAAAGGGAGATAATGAGAAGTATTGTAGCGGGGGTATCAAAGACATTTAGCCGGAGTACCCTCCGGCTAAAGAAACAAGCAACCAGAAAAATCAGTCCAGCTGTACACCCAGGCGGCGGGCGACGGCTTCATAGGCTTCGATCAGGCCACCGAGGCTCTGGCGGAAACGGTCTTTGTCCATTTTCTCCAGTGTTTCTTTGTCCCACAGGCGGCTGCCGTCCGGGGAGAACTCATCGCCCAGTACCACTTCACCTTTGTAC
>NZ_CAOLGM010000180.1:0-6663 GCF_948475835.1 uncultured Escherichia sp.
TTTATATTTATTTCGCAGCCAAACAGGATAAACATCAGTCAGGACAAAGACGTAAAATTTAAGATGAAAGAATATCTGCCGCTTTGATAATTCCAAAGAGCAAAAGCATCCGACAGCGAAGTGCCGTTAGGTTCTGTGAAAGTGGAGAAGGTAACCGCTAACGTTGTACCGGTGATTCGACGGAGAGTGTGGATTGCTGAGCTTCTTTTTTGCTCTGATGGTGCTGCCAGGCACCGACGGACGAGTAGATAAAACGGCCAAAGAAGAAGATAAAGCTGATGAGCAGTACGATACGGGTCATGCGACTGTTAAATCGGTGTCGTTTTCGCATACTGGTTGCCTGACTCACAAAAGGTTCCTTGAAGTATGTCCCACGCTGTGGACGGTACTTACATTAAGGCACAACAGGACAAAATGGTCAATTCTTCGTTATGTAAAAAAGCGTCAGTGGATACATATTTTAATGTTATGGAAGTTAATTTAATTATTTACAATGATGATGTAATAATGATGAATTAACATGATAAACGTAATAATTCATTAATCAGGGTTATTTTGTTTGATATATATCAATTGGAACTTTCATATGACACTTAGAATCAATGCTCTCTATAGTGATGAATAATCATCATTCGAAGTCAGGTGGGATGCCTGTCTGAATACACCTCCTTCAGGATGTGGGGGATTCTGCTGAGCATCTATGAAACTGAATGCAACTTATATAAAAATACGTGATAAATGGTGGGGGCTTCCGCTGTTCCTGCCTTCTTTAATCTTGCCCATTTTCGCCCACATTAATACTTTCGCGCATATTTCTTCCGGTGAGGTTTTTCTCTTTTATCTGCCTCTGGCACTGATGATCAGCATGATGATGTTTTTCAGCTGGGCGGCATTGCCAGGGATCGCCTTAGGGATTTTTGTCCGCAAATATGCAGAGCTGGGTTTTTACGAAACGCTATCATTAACGGCTAATTTTATTATCATTATCATTCTCTGTTGGGGCGGTTACAGGGTCTTTACTCCCCGGCGTAACAACGTTTCACATGGTGATACCCGTTTAATTTCCCAGCGTATATTCTGGCAGATTGTGTTTCCTGCAACGCTGTTTCTGATACTTTTCCAGTTTGCTGCATTTGTAGGATTACTGGCGAGCAGAGAAAATCTGGTCGGTGTCATGCCTTTTAACCTCGGGACTTTAATCAATTATCAGGCCTTACTGGTGGGTAATCTGATCGGTGTCCCGCTGTGCTACTTCATCATTCGGGTAGTGCGAAATCCATTTTATTTACGTAGCTATTATTCGCAATTAAAACAGCAGGTTGATGCCAAAGTCACCAAAAAAGAGTTCGCGCTCTGGCTACTGGCATTAGGTGCTTTATTGTTGCTGTTATGCATGCCGTTAAATGAAAAAAGCACAATTTTTAGCACCAATTATACCTTGTCATTATTGCTGCCCCTGATGATGTGGGGAGCGATGCGCTATGGTTATAAGCTGATTTCGCTGCTCTGGGCGGTCGTGTTGATGATCAGCATCCACAGCTATCAAAATTACATTCCCATTTATCCTGGCTATACCACGCAGCTGACCATAACCTCCTCCAGTTATCTGGTATTCTCTTTTATTGTCAATTATATGGCTGTACTGGCAACTCGTCAGCGAGCGGTAGTCAGACGCATTCAGCGGCTTGCGTATGTGGACCCGGTGGTTCATCTGCCAAATGTTCGCGCCCTGAATCGCGCGTTGCGTGATGCCCCCTGGTCTGCGCTTTGTTATTTACGCATCCCTGGCATGGAAATGCTGGTTAAGAACTATGGCATCATGCTGCGGATTCAATACAAGCAAAAACTTTCTCACTGGCTGTCACCCTTGCTGGAACCGGGTGAAGATGTTTATCAGCTTTCGGGTAACGATCTCGCGCTGCGACTGAATACAGAATCGCACCAGGAGCGCATTACCGCACTGGATAGCCATCTCAAGCAATTTCGTTTCTTTTGGGATGGCATGCCGATGCAACCGCAGATTGGCGTCAGCTACTGCTATGTGCGCTCGCCAGTGAATCATATCTACCTGCTGCTGGGAGAGCTAAATACGGTCGCCGAACTTTCCATCGTGACCAACGCCCCGGAAAATATGCAGCGTCGCGGGGCAATGTATTTGCAACGCGAATTGAAAGATAAAGTCGCGATGATGAATCGACTACAGCAGGCGCTGGAACACAACCATTTTTTCCTGATGGCCCAGCCGATTACCGGTATGCGTGGTGATGTTTACCATGAAATTCTTCTGCGCATGAAAGGTGAGAATGATGAACTGATCAGCCCCGATAGCTTCTTGCCGGTCGCGCACGAATTTGGTTTATCGTCGAGTATCGACATGTGGGTCATTGAGCATACGCTGCAATTTATGGCTGAAAACAGAGCGAAGATGCCCGCTCACCGTTTTGCTATTAATCTGTCTCCAACCTCGGTATGTCAGGCTCGTTTTCCTGTTGAAGTCAGTCAGTTGCTGGCTAAATATCAGATTGAAGCGTGGCAACTTATTTTTGAAGTCACCGAAAGTAATGCTCTGACCAATGTTAAGCAGGCGCAAATCACCTTGCAGCATCTTCAGGAATTAGGCTGCCAGATTGCGATTGATGATTTCGGCACCGGCTACGCCAGCTATGCACGGCTTAAAAATGTGAATGCCGATCTGCTTAAAATTGACGGCAGTTTTATCCGCAATATTGTGTCAAATAGTCTGGATTATCAGATAGTGGCATCGATTTGCCACCTGGCGCGAATGAAGAAAATGCGGGTAGTGGCAGAGTACGTTGAAAACGAAGAGATCCGCGAGGCGGTGCTCTCTTTGGGGATCGATTATATGCAGGGTTATCTTATTGGTAAGCCGCAGCCGTTAATTGATACGTTGAATGAAATCGAACCCATTCGCGAAAGTGCCTGAATAATGCGGGCCGACATTTCTCGTCGGCCCGCAAAGCATTAAGCGGCGATTTCAGGTGTACTTTCTTCTTCAATTTTCAACCGCCAGCCAGCCACGCCTTCCCAGTATTCTTGCTCCTTTTCCAGATCAAGCAGTACCAGCGCATTCTGACTAAACCAGTCATGCGGGAAACGCAGTGTCCAGTGACTGTCATCAGTAATCAGTGTCAATGTTGGCGGTGTGGTGGTTGCCTGACGTTGATTGTTTAGTAATACGCCAAGGCGCAATAGCTGTATCAGTGGCAGGAACTGTTTCTTCTTAAACAAGGTAAAGCGCGGCAGATCGTCGAGCTTAATCGCTTTACGGTGATAGCGCACCAGTGTCGCCATCATCAGCTGCTGTTCCTGATTAAAACCCGGCAAGTCACTGTTTTGCAGAATATAAGCGGAGTGGCGATGCAAACCGCTGTGGTTGATATTCAACCCGACCTCATGCAGCATGGCGGCCCATCGCAGTAGCGCCTCCAGTTGCGGATGCGCCAGCTTCGGTTGCTGTTCCCGCCACTGTTCGTACATTTGCATAGTGGTATCCAGCACTCGTCGGGCCTGTTCGCTGTCGATGTGATACTGGTTGGCGAGGCTGCTGGCGGTGCGACTACGCACATCCTGATGACGGAAACGTCCTTCCATTTCATACAGTACGCCTTCGCGTAACGCCCCGTCAGAAAGGCGCAGTTCACGGATGGCTAAAGCATCAAACACACCGCATAAAATCGCCAGTCCAGGAACGAAGACTGTTTTCCGCTCTTCGGAAAGACCCGGTAAACTCAGCGATGCGAAATTACGGTGACGTAAAACTTCTTTTACCAGTTTTTCCAGACGTTCCGGGGTAATTATCCCGTCTTTCTCGCCCATTTCCATTAACACTTCATGGGCGGCTTTTATGGTACCGGAAGCGCCCATTGCCACGTTCCAGCCCTGAATACGGAATTGCCAGGTTAAAGTTTCCAGTTTTTGTGCTGCCGCCATACGAGCGCGCTGAAAATTCTCTTTATTGATGACCCCGCCAGGGAAGTAAAGCTGGGCAAAGCTGACACAACCCATCCGGCGGCTTTCAACGAGCATCGGTTCGAAATTTTCACCAATCACCAGTTCCGTAGATCCGCCGCCAATATCAATAACCAGTTTGCGACCTTTCTCCGGTTGGGTATGTTCCACGCCCATAAAAATCAGACGGGCTTCTTCATTACCGGAAATAATTTCAATCGGGTAGGGAATGACCTTTTCCGCGCGTTTCAGAAAGTCAGTGGCGTTCAGCGCCTGACGCAGCGTATGGGTGCCGACTATACAGACGCTGGCAGGAGAAAACCCTTGTAGCCGTTCGGCAAACAGCGACAGACAGTTCAAACCGCGCGTCATTGCCTCTTCACTCAACATATTATCTGGCCCCAGGCCGTCCGCCAGATGCACCCGCTGTTTCAGGCGGCCAATAATCTGCATGGCACCATCTACCACACGGGCTATGACCATGTGAAAACTGTTTGAACCAAGATCGACCGCAGCAAACTCCTGCGGACGAGGGGATTTATCGTGTATTGGCATAGGGTTATTCAGGTTGTTCGAGTGATTTGATGTAGTCGTAAATCGCCAACTGCGCCCGTACTTTGCGGCGATTGCCGCGGGGAACGTAGCGATTACTGAGTTCTTTATCGATATAACGTGCTTTGACCGTATCGCTGAACAATATGTCGATGATGTCCAGCACCCGCTGCTTCAGGCGCGGATCGAGCAGCGGCGTCGCCACCTCAATACGATAATCAATATTGCGCGTCATCCAGTCGGCGGAAGAAAGGTAGACCTTTTTATCGCCGCCATTTTCAAAAATATAAACCCGGTCATGTTCAAGGTAACGGTCAACAATACTGATGGCACGAATGTTGTCGCTAATGCCTTCCAGATTGGGGATCAGCGAACACATTCCGCGAACCAGCAGATTAACCGGTACGCCGGAGCTGGAGGCCGCATACAGACGATCAACCAGGCCTTTATCGACAAGGTTATTTAGCTTCAGGGTGATACCGCTGGGCAGCCCTTGCTGCGCGTTGGCGATTTCGCGGTCTACCATTTCATATAACAGACGGCGAGAATTTTGCGGTGACACCATTAAATAATCAAATGTCACCGGGCGGTATGGGTTTTCAATAAAGTTAAATACCCGCCGTACTTCGTTGGTGATACGCGCATCGGCGGTCAGCAATGAATAGTCAGTATAAAGACGCGCGGTTTTTTCGTTAAAGTTCCCGGTCCCGATGTGTGCGTAACGCACCACTTCACCGTTTTCTTTTCGTGAAATCAGGAACAGTTTGGCGTGAATTTTCAGCCCCGGCGCAGAGAAGATAACGTGCACGCCTGCTTCGGTCAGGCGCTTCGCCCAGTGAATGTTAGCTTCTTCGTCGAAACGCGCCTGTAACTCAACCACCACGGTGACTTTCTTACCGTTATGTGCGGCGTGGATCATCGAGTCGATGATGCGTGAATCTTTCGCCACGCGGTAAATGTTAATTTTAATCGCCAGTACGCTCGGGTCGAACGAAGCCTGACGCAGCAGTTCCAGCACATGCTCAAAGGTGTGATAAGGATAATAGAGCAACACATCGCGTTCGCGAATGGCATCAAAACCATTGCGGAACTGGGCTTTATCAAACCAAATATGGCGTAAACGCGGCAGTGGTTTGTTCACCAGATTGGCTTTGCCGACATTGGGGAAATTAATAAAGTCTTTAAAATTATGATAACGACCGCCGGGGACGATGGAGTCGTAGCGGGAAATAGTCAGTTTTTCGCGTAACACTTCAACCAGCGCATTGGGCATATCGCGCTGATAAACAAAACGCACCGGCTCAGCAGTTAAACGCTGCTTGAGACTGGAAGACATCAACTCCATCAGGCTGGCTTCCATCTCATGCACTAAATCGTATTCGGCATCGCGGGTCATCTTCATTGAATAGGCATTCAGCGCGTCATAATCAAAGAAGCCTTTGAAAATATCATCAAGGCAGTAACGCAGAATGTTATCCAGAAGAATCATCGGCTTGCGTCGACGCGGCGCTTCTGGCGGTAAATTCACAAAGCGCGGCACTTTATCTGATGGGATCTCCAGCAGCGCGTAACGGATGGTATCGCCACGGATAATTTCCACCGCCAGATAGGTGTAATCATCTTTCAGGAACTGCACTAAGTCAGTGTCAGGATTGATTAAAATCGGCGTAATGTGCTGACGCAGATACTGCTTAAAATAATGACGCAGCCAGTTTTGTTGATTGACGGAGAGCTGGCGTTCATTAATCAGGAAGATCTGGTTACGCGCCATCTCCAGCAGCAGCTCGTTGTAGAGGCCGTCGAATTCCTGATCGGCTTTCAGCACCCGGGACTGAATTTTGCCCAGTAAATGGCGGGAATGAGAGTTGGAGCCTTGTTCTTCGCTAATAATGATGCGTCGCTTCAGTTCAGCGAAGCGGACTTTATAGAACTCATCAAGGTTATTGGAATAGATCCCCAGGAAACGCATCCTTTCAATCAGCGGGTTAGATTTGTCCGCCGCTTCCTGAAGCACGCGTTCATTGAACGATAACCAACTGAGCTCTTTTTCGATGTATAGCTTTTCCTGACCCATTACCACTTTTACTCCGTTTTATTCACGGGACACTGCCTGGATATTATGGCGAGCAATATTGGCAGATG
>NZ_CAOLGM010000181.1:0-6464 GCF_948475835.1 uncultured Escherichia sp.
CACCCGCGAACAGATGCTTTTTCTCAATGATACGCAGCCAGAAGGTCAAAGCCATCTCACGCGGCAACTGTGCCAATAAATACAGGTTCCAGACACTCTTTTCCGGACGATAACGTGAGAAGTTGTCATTTTCCCATATGTTAATTAACGCTTCTATGTGACCGCTGCGGAGCGCCTGTTCTGCTAATTGTGCTTGCGGGGAGTTCCAGCCATTCAGGATCTCTTCAACCCGCCCCTGGTAGTAATGCCACTGAACAATGAGTGAATTGCGTGCAGCATCCAGTTTTCCGGGGAGTATATAATTCAGAAACAGCCATACATCATCCCCAAAACCCAGTTCCTGTAATACAACTCGTCCACTTTTTTGTTCCATGCGTTCCGCAAGAGATTCCGTGCTGAAATAACGGGCAGACTCAGTGGCGGCAAGCCTCTCTTGTTCGCCTGGTTGCCAGTAAATTTGCGGAGTTAATTCGAGCGGTGCCAAATCAAGACGTGGAGCTGTCATTTTTTTCTTACTACGCCACGGTGGTGAAACGAGCATTTCAGGCAGACTGCTGTTATCGGTGCTATCAATAACCGGTTTTGGCGGTGCCGATAAATAACTATTCAGCACTGCCCTGGCTTGAGTACTTAACCACGGCATCACTTCTGCTGCCAGTTGTGGCTGCGATGCCATCAGCGTTTGTAACAGCGTACGCCAGTATTCATCGCGTGCTTTTTGCTGTGCAGGCAGCTTTTTGTCTTCGATGATTGGATAACCTGGGCGGGCTGGTGGTTCTTTTAACGCCAGCAGTTCTGCCAGTGCGGCGAGCGTCGCGTGGGGGAAGTTTTTACTGTATTTAGCCACACGTTGCAGGCTGGGTTTGTTTTTATCAGCCACCAGTAGCAAGGTGCGGATGACTTGCGGATGGTTAATTTGTACCAGCAGACTGCCGCAATCTTCTTTATGGGCATACATCGCGAGGCGCGGAATGGCTGCCAGTCCTTGTTCGCGCAAAAGGGCGGCGCAGGCCGCGTAGCCGAAGTGGTTTTCATGCGACATGTAGCTGGCTTCTCGATCGCTAAATATATCCTGGCTCCAGTAGTGCTCGAGTTTTCTCACCGCTGTGGGGTCATTAGCAACAACTTTTAACCACTCCTTAGAATGAAAATGAGTTCGCGGGCATTCAAGGCCTACCAACTCATTGGCTATTTCTGGTTTTTCCGGGAGGATCAGCGCAATAAAAGGACGGCGAATTTTGGGTATTCCTGGCAGTGCGGCAATGAGTTTGTCGGCGCAACGCTGCCAGCTGCTTTCCTCTGCCAGAGAGAGATGCTTACGCAGTCGGAGATCGAATTCGTTATAGGTTTCTGAGCGATAACCATAGCCATAATCCTCGTCCTGATACTGCAATGTCACTAGCAGAGGATCACTCTCATAACATCGTGTAATAAACTGGCGTGCAATCACCACCTCAGTCGCATATTCCAGTCCCTCTTGTTGGACGATTTCGTCGAGCAACTGTTGGCTGTCATTTTGCGCGATACAGACTAGCGCCGCCATTGTCCGGGCCGGGATTGAGGGTTTGTGTTCGCCGATCAAGTTGATGGCCTGCGTGATGGCGGACTGCCACTCCAGTGAAAAATTTTCATAACGCCAGACAATGTTTTTTTTTTCTCAGCTTTTTGTAGCAATTTATCACCCAGTGTCTGAATGATGCTTTCAGTGATAACAGGCACCGGTTCGCCCGGCCATTTGCGATGACTGAGTGGTGTTTTGCCTTTTTTATATTTCAGTTCCAGTTGGGCGTTATCCGCCAGCCACGGTAATTCCTTGTCCATGCTCTTTCCTTATTCAAACAGGGCTTCAATATCGTTAATTAGCTCGCTGGCGGTGATGGCATCGAGTACGGAGAACTGCGCTTCCTGTGTTGAATTACTCCCCCAGCCATAGCTTTCCGCTTTGCCTTCCCATAACCACAGCTTGCTTAAGAGCTGCTCAGCGCTAAGTTCGGCTGGTGACATACCCACCGCAAAACCTTCGTCGATTTCCATGATTAACGACCAGCGACCCAAAGGTTTGATCATCCATCCGATCCAGCCTCCATCCTGTGGTTCGCCCTTTATCCAGCCTTTATTCGCCAGCCCCATGACCCGACCACTCGGGCATTTTCTGCCTGCCCAGCGGGTCAGTTCACTGGCATTGCGCTCGGCTTCTGTCAGGGCGTAGCTGTTACGGTCGAGCTGGCGGAACGGTGGTAGCAGTTCGTAGTCGGCAAAAAGCTGACCAAAGGCGGCAGCATCCGTTGGTGATATTTCCAGAACGTGAGGAGTGCCGATAGAGATATCGCCTTCCGGCAGGGTGAAAAGATCATCGTCAGCGGTGCTGTAGCTGTTATCTTCTGCTACGCGAAAGCAAGCCAGTAGCTGGTTTTCGGCGCTATAAACGCCCCAAATCAGACGGCGGGTTAAGTGACGAACCAGCGGATGCTCAACCAGGAAGAGCTGGAAGTTTTCCAGCGACCAGCGGCGGCGCAGGCACATGGCGGATTCCAGCCTTGCTACCTGCTGGGCGGCGATGGTACGCGCATCTTTTTTCAGCAATTTGTAGCGGTTAACCGCATCGTTCGCCCGCGTTTCATCATCGCTTTTGTTCGGTTTGGGCAGGTCTTTCAGGCGGCTGCCGGAAACATCACGCACAAACGGTTTTAAGGTTTCATCAAAGCTGACGGTGAACTGCCGTGGGCCAAAATCCAGCAGCAGCGAACCGTTATCATCCAGACCGAGATCCGGTGCTAACCGATCTTCAAGCTCCGCCACCGTGAGTTCGCGGCTCTCGGCAATGTCGGCAATTTTTTCTTTTGCCCGCTCCTGTAATGCTTTGAATTTCAGTTTCTGGGCGATGCCGTTAAGCTGCATAAGGGCGATATCACTACCGATAGCAGCGAGAATATCCAACCCAACGGTGGCGCGTTTATGCTGGGATTCACCAGGCCAGGCGCGTATTAATGGCGTCAGTTTGCGGGCGGTGTCATCGTTACCGAGAACGCCTAACGCAGTGAACGCCCAACTCTCTTTCGACGGCGCGCCAGCGGTCTGCCAGGCGGTAAACAGATCCCAGGCAAATCCCGCCAGTGAGTCGGCGGAACAGACGTCTTTCACCTGCAATAATCCCGGATACAGAGCCTCTTCCTGAGGGAAGCGGAGCATTTCACCGAGGTGGAGGAGGGCGCTATCTGGCAGTGATTGGGCATTTGCTTTTAATACCGGGCGCGTCCAGAGCGATGGCTGATAAAAGGCCGGAAGAGTGGGGATTTTTGTCGGGTGATTATCTAAGGGATCGAGCGCAAGCAGAGCGTTCACCGCATCGGTTACTTCCGGCTGGTTATAACGTCGGGCGATTTCTTGCAGTAATGGCTGATGACCGTTTTCGGTAAGCATACGCAAGGCAGCGCGGGCGTTATCCTGTGCTTCACCGGCTTTGCCGAGCGCCGCAGGCAGCAGGCCGGTAAGGGCATGTTCCGGGTATTTCAACAGCCAGCTACGGGCGTTTTCGCGTAGCGTTTTCAGTTTGTTGAAGGCACGGGCGACGGCAGGAGCCAGCTCACTCGCTGCGAAGTAATTCGTGATGGGCAAGGCTTCTTGTGGATAGCGTGCAAGTGAGTTTACTAACCCAGGTAACCCTTTGAGTCCAAAATGTAACATGGCGTATTCGGTATCGGTATGTGGAGATAGGGTAAGGGCATTCCATGCTTTTACTGCTTTCTCCAGCGGCAATGTTGTCAAAATCCCCAACTGCCAATAATGCCCGGTAGGTGAATGAAACACCTTAAATTCACTTAGTAAGGTTGAATAATCTTCATTTAGCCATGCCTCAACTACCGCTTCGGGAGCTTTAATATATGTACCAGCGATCCGTCGTTGAAAACCCATCCTTGCCAACAGGTTGGTAGTACTTTCTTCATGGCTAACCGTGATGTGTTTTGAATACCAGATATATTTCGCCAAAAGTTGATTACTGATTTCTTCTGTCAGATAACAGATTGGCTCAATGCCTAATGGCGCTAAATCCAGCACCGGAATCGGCGATTTTTTCTTTTTCGAAAGCCAGGGAGGGGAGACTACTACGGCTGGCAGTAGATCGGCGCTGGCATGGTTTGAGGGCTGTGTCAGTTGTTGCTGGCATGATTTCAGTACGGCAACTGCGGGTGTCGAGAGCCAGGGAATGACCTGTTCTGCCAGTGCTGGTTGTGAGATAAGCATTGTCATTAGCATAATGCGCCAACTGTTCTCTTCTTTTTGCCCAAGAAGTTCCGTCAGTGCCGCCATTGCTGCATGTGGGAACGCAGCAATGGCTTTCGTCATCCGATCGTGACAGCGTTTAGTATGCCCGGCTACACGTATAAGCAGTGTTAATGCGAACGGATGATTGATATGACGCAACACATCGGCGCAGTAGTCACTTGCGGCATAGGGAGCAAATCGGGGCAGGGCTGCAACACCTTGCTCCTGTAATACGGTGGCTGACCATATCGCACCACAATAGTAATCATCAAAAATGGCATATGGCTCGTGATATTTTTCTAATGAGGCAAGAATGTGCTCATCAGTCGCCACTATTTTTAACCACTCAAGCGAGGGTAATTTTTTTTGCCCCAGTAGACGCTGGGCAATTTCATGTGCAATTTCTGGTTTTTCGGGTAATAACAAAGCAATTAATGGTTGCCGCCATTCTGGAATATGTGGAATTGCGGCAATAAGTTTTTGTGCACATTTTTGCCAGAGAGACTCTTCCGCCAGTGATAAATGTTTACGTAGGCGTAATTCAAATCTGGAATATTGCTCCAAGTAGTCAGGTGCAATGCCAGACGGCAGAATAATAATGACATTATTCGCATAATCCCATTTAATATCAATCTGTTGAAGGTGTATTATTACATCAGTAGCATATTCCAGACCGCCTTCCTGGACGATCTGATCCATAACATCCTCACGCACTTTATATCTTGTGCATTTCATTTCAAGTGCCGTGAGTACAGCCATTACTGGTGATGGTAGCTGTGTTGTTTTCAGGCCGTCGATCTGACTGATCGCCTGGGCGACGGTGTTTTGCCATTCTAAAGAACAGGCGCTGAAGTCAAATGTGGCTGTTTTATTATCCCGTTGCGACACACTACAGGCTAAGCGACGTAATTGGGTCAATTTGTCTGCTTGCTGAACAGGAACTCCGGGAAAGCGGCGATGACTTAACGTGGTGTGTACAACTTCGGGCGGAAAAACGACAGCAATATCTTTCGCCAGCCACGGTAAAACAGCATCTGTATTTTTGTCAGGCGTACGGGTTTCTGCTACGAAAGAGGGTTGTTCCTGAATAATGGTGGATAAGTCCGCTACCTTGAGAGAGCCCGTTACCGTTTGGGAAGGTTGCAAAGAATTATCCTTCGCTTGCTCCACATACCCCTTCTTCACCTTCTCCGCAATCAGCTTAAGCTCCGCTTTTGCCACTGCCGCAGCATCTGAAAAACTTTTTATCTGGCTTTGCCCTTTGGTGCCAACTTTTCCCCAACTGATATGCAACTCGTTTCCCTGTTGCTCAACTGCCCAGAATTTATGTGATTTTTCGTCCTGATAGATAAAGTGTCTCATTCTGCATCCCTGTAATTTTATCCAGTTGAATGCAGATGCTACCAGTATTTATGCGGGTTAGAGAGAGACAAAATCGCAAGAAAACAACTTTAGGAATTTATAAAGAAAAGGCGCTGTCGATGCAGCGCCTTAAAGGGGGATTATTTCACCTGATGGCCTGGTTTAGCACCAGCATCCGGGCTTAACAGGAAGATATCTTTCCCGCCAGGACCAGCAGCCATTACCATGCCTTCGGAGATACCAAAGCGCATTTTACGCGGTGCCAGGTTGGCCACCATAATGGTGTGACGCCCGATCAGTGCCTGCGGATCCGGGTAGGCAGAACGAATACCGGAGAAGACATTGCGTTTTTCACCGCCGAGATCCAGTGTCAGGCGCAGCAGTTTGTCAGAACCTTCAACAAACTCTGCGTTTTCGATCAGCGCCACGCGCAGGTCAACTTTTGCGAAGTCGTCAAAGGTGATGGTTTCCTGAATCGGATCATCTGCCAGTGGGCCAGTAACTGGCGCGGCAGCTGCTTTCACTTCTTCTTTAGACGCTTCCACCAGTGCTTCAACCTGCTTCATATCGATGCGGTTATACAGCGCTTTGAACGGATTCACTTTGTGGCCCAGCAGCGGTTGCTGGATACCATCCCAGGTCAGTTCTGTATTGAGGAATGCTTCTGCGCGCTCGGTCAGTTTCGGCAGTACCGGCTTCAGGTAAGTCATCAGCACGCGGAACAGGTTTATGCCCATTGAGCAAATTGCCTGCAGGTCGGCATCGCGGCCTTCCTGTTTTGCCACCACCCACGGAGCCTGCTCGTCGACATAGCGGTTAGCCAGATCAGCCAGCGCCAT
>NZ_CAOLGM010000182.1:0-6302 GCF_948475835.1 uncultured Escherichia sp.
TTTTACTGGTGTCCAGGCTGCCAGCACTAGGCCGACCGCTTCGGCGCATAGGTTGAAATAAACCGCGCAATGGCTGGCCCCGTCAGCAAAATACTGAACAGGCGCAGGGTTTGCATCGCCATAATAAGCGCCATATCGGCATTGCTCCCTGCGGCGATGACCGCCACGGTATCAAGCCCGCCGGGACTGGTGGCGAGGTAGGCAGTCATAAAATCAATGTGCATAAACCGGGTCAGCCCCCACGCCATACCCGCACAAATAGCCAGCAGAGCAAAAATCGACAGCAGGATTTGCGGTAGCGGGCGTAGTGCCCGCAGTAAGATTTGTTTATCGAAACCAAGACCAATCCGCCAGCCAATTGCCATATACGCCATCGCCAGCAGCCATTCCGGTAGTTCGATGGTGATGAGCTGACCAGACTGGAGCACTGCGCCCGCCAGCATCGGGATGAGCATCGTGCCGGAAGGAAGACGCAGCATGCATCCCGCCGTACCGGCAACGACTGCGAGCAAAATCGTAAGCAGGAGATTAATGCTCACTGGCGGGAACCAGACGATTTGCTGATTAACCGCTTCAGCGTTATCACCCAGCATCATGCGGGTGACCAGAACAGCGGCCCCCGCGACGAACAGCACTCGCAGATATTGCATAAACGCCACCAGGCGAATATCTGCGCCGTAATCTTGCGCCATAGCGACCATTGCCGCTGCGCCGCCTGGAGAAGAACCCCAGGCACCGGTATTTCCAGGCAGTGAGCTATAGCGCACCAATAACCAACCCACGATGGCGCTGGAAAGCAGCGTCACCAGTAAAATAGCAAGCACGATCGGCCAGTTGGCGGCCAGCGTGGTGAGAATCGAACCAGTGAGGTTTTGCGCAATCATGCAGCCAAGAATGGCCTGCGCGGCGAGAAAAGCGGAGCGGGGAAGTTGCAGAGTAATTCCGCGCATACTGAAGATGATCCCGGCGATCATCGGCCCAAGTAATAGCGCCGCCGGGAGATGTACCGCGAGGAAACCAATAGAAAGGAGAAGTGATAGCACACATAACATTCCCCACTGCAAAACTGGCATCCTTCGCTCCCTCATTATTTTCTCTTTGGTGTATCGATACAGCATAAAGAAAGCCGGGCCAGGAAAAAATAACAGCAATCAAGGAAAAGGGGAAAATCAGCAATTTTCTGAAAGAGATGCCCTTTCCGGCTGCAAAGGGCATCATGGCAAATCAGTTATAGTTAATCTTAAAAAGCACCACTGTATCGAAGGGGCCAGCCTCGATGGGGGTGCCTGCAATGGACGAAAGTTCAGCCGTATAGGTTTTTTCGTAGATCAGCATATCGCTGGTGAAATCGGCGTATTCAGCATATTTATTGAAGGTATAAGGCGAGGCGTTTTCATCCAGCAAACGTAGCTTCAGACCATTACCAATCAACAATGCTTTATCTTCTTCAACCAACGTTTCTTCGGTATAAAAGGAGGAACTGACTTTAAATCCGTCGGTGCATTGGTCATTTTGTGATTTTGTCGTCTTAATACTGAATGTTTTCGACATTGTGTGGCGACGAATATCCAGCAAATTAAATTTACCAAAATCAATCACCTGTGTTTCCGGTGAAATGGAAAAATTGACGCTGCAATCCAGCACGCGAATGTTTTCCAGACCAGTAATATGATATTTCAGGTTTTGGGCAGTAGGGTCTTCGTTAACGCTACCGGCACCGTCAAATTGCACGACGATATAGTCGCTAAGCGTACTTTGATAATCATGCGGCGGCATTTCTCGTATTTTGACGTATAACCGCATGCGAGCGAGAAAGGTACGCGACATGTGAATATTAGCGGGATCACCCGAGCAAATTTTGTTCTGCCATCCCATCGCGATAATCTGCTCAGGGGTATAAATGTCAATGTTCTTACTGTCAATACACTGGTTAGTGTCGATGCGGCTTTTTCCCTGGTTGGCGTCATAATCAACGCCATTGTAAGTTACGCCGAGTTGATAATAGCGATCCTGCACCCCCGGGTAGGGGTTTACCCAGGCATAAACATGCTCACTTTCAAAATTGCCGTTGGTATTGTTGTCACAATAGACGGGAATTTTAATATCGTCAGATTCCCAAATCTTATCGCCGAGTTTGGCATTGCCTGGTACAGCAAAAGGTTGAATCGCTTCTGATTTTTCTACCGAGCCACCGGATGAACCAAAGTAGCAGTTCAGGGCAAGCGCAGACTTCAACGGCAGAAATAACAGACAGATGACGAGCAACACTCCCTTGCCAGCACTCATTTCTTCGCCTCCACGGCTTGTAAATGGCATTGTCCGCTGCAGTTGAGCGTCGTCATGCGTAACGCGCCGTAATCATCCATATAACCGAGATAAAACTGGCTGCCGCTATAATTTCCGGTGTTTGTGTTGACCGTACTAAAAGGCGCAACCATCACGGTTTTGAAGCCGGGGAGAACGCCTTTTTCATTTCGTCCCAGGTAGGCAATGGTCAGATAATACGCGGTAGGATTTTTCAGTGTCAGTTGGTTGCCCTGCTGGCTGACCTGTAACTGCAGTTCGACCTTTTCTCCTGCTTTCTTGCGTAATGCAGCCGGTCGCCAGAACACCTTGATACGACTCTGAATGGCGACTTGCAGAACGGCATGGTCGCTGTTTTTTTCCGGGGCGGGAGGAATTTCACGCATATTGTAGAAAAATAGCGTTTCGCGATCGCCCGGTAATTTTGTGGTCGAGGCTTGCTTTACTATCCGTACCTGCGTTGTTGCTTTCGGTTCCAGACGTTGTATCGGCGGCAGGGCGACCAGAAGATCATCGCTTTTCTCCCCTTTTTCATTTTCGAGCCAGGAATAAGCGAGGTAGGGGAGTTTATCGCTACGATTATCCACCCGCAGACTGGTAGCTTTATCATTAGCGTTAAACACAATACGAGTGCGATCGGGTTGTAGTGCAGCGTGGCTGCACAGACTGGCAACCAACAACAAAAGGGGTAGTCCTTTCATAAATGTCATTTTCATTTCCTTAATTAATGACAAGGTAAAATCAGGCGATTTGCGGTGTCTTCCATATGTTCAGGAAGATGGAGCGAGCAATGCTGGCTATCACCCCAGACCACGGTAAACTTTTGATTTTCAGCGACTCCGCTTAACCAGGCATGTCCTTCCTCGCCAACCATCCCCACGCTAATGCCGCTGTCATCCTGGCGGATATCCGCTCCGAGGGGAGGAAACTGACCGCTGGCGTTGCGAATGATGACGTTAACGTCTTTACCGGAACGGGAAGCCAGTGATTTGTAACCTATCGCGCCTTCAATCCACGTTTCTTTGATAACGTTTTCTGCAACTGTTACGCCGTCGGGTAAGTCATTCATGTTCACCGCCACGGTGGAAGGCTGGTAACTGGAAATCAACGGCACCACCGCAATGCCAAAATGGTTGGTGTAGTCGAGATTGCCCTGAACCGGAATATCTGCCACGCCATCGGTGCTGACCATCAGGCGTGGTTCATTGGTGGAGCTGCGGCGATGAAACGCTGCACCATATTGGGTTGCGGTGAAAGAACCGCTCCAGCTGCTGCTGACGGAACTGTAATCATTGGCGGCATAGGTACCAGAAATATCCCACTCACCCGCTGAACTCAGGTGCTGATAGTTACCGCTCACCTGGGCTCCATTGTCCGGACGGTCGGATTGCAGTCCGGCAGACATGCCCCAGCTATTACGTTCATCCAGCGTATCGTTCCACGACATGCGGTGTGTGGTGCTGTGGCTACTGTTTTGCATGTCATAGCCAACCCGACCACCGTTACCGAAGGGGAGCGAAATCGACAGGTAAATCTGGTTGTCGCGATCTTTATCTTCGTAATGGGTTGTATTGAATGACGTCGAAATAGAGATATCTCTCCAGTCACCAATATCAACATTAAAACCTGCCGTGATGTTGGCGGTCGTGGAGGCGTCTGCATTCCACCAGGTTTGATGTAGCAGGTTGGCGTAAAGATTGAGGTTTAGTGGGGTAATCGGTTGGCCCACAGATAAGCTGATCGTCTGTTTTTCGTCCTGCGCATCGCTGTCGTTGTATTTGTGATCCAGATAGTTGGCGTAGCTGTGAAAATGACGATCGGAGAAACGATAAGCGGCGAGGGAAATCGTGCTGTTGGTGGCATCCACTTGTTTGCTGTAATTAAAACGGTAGCTTAAGCCCCGCTCGTCCTGCTGAGTATCAAAGTGACTACTGGCCCACGTGACATCAAACGACAGCGCGCCAAGCCACAGCATATTTTGCCCGATACCTATTGCGGCAGAATGGTAGTCATCACCAGAAAGCAGCAGGCCGCCGTACAGCGAGGTGTTTGACAGCATCCCCCAGGAAACTTCATTGCTAAAAAAGGTTTCATTTTCAGTTTGATGTGACATGGAGGGCCGTGGCTGACCCGCGGCCAGTTTATAGCGAACCTGTCCCTGACGAGTCAGGAAGGGCGTCGATGCTGCCGAAACCTGGAAATTGTTCACCCGACCATCTTCTTCCGTCACTTTGACATCCAGTGTGCCCTGAACAGACTGATTAAGGTCGTCAATGATAAATGGGCCTGGTGGGACTTTTTTCTGGTAAATGACGCGGCCTGATTGACTGATCGTCACCGTGGCATTGGTCTGTGCAATACCGCTAATTTGTGGGGCGTAGCCGCGTAGTTCCCATGGCAACATTCGATCGTCACTTGCCAGTGCCGCGCCGGTATAAGAAAAACCGTCGAAAATATTGGAACTAAAATCCGTTTCGCCGAGGGTTAATTTTGAACCTAATTGCGGTAACGGGCGAAAAAGATAGGTACGTGATATTTCGCCTGACTGTTCATGGTTATCATCGCTATCAGTCTGATTCAACTGATAATCACTGCGTAAGCGCCATGCCCCCGTGTTGATTCCGGCTGTTCCATAGGCGTTAAGATTAGTGCTGCTGCTGCCATCCTGTGGGCGGTAGCTGCTGGCAAACAAGTTGTAATCCATCAGGACACCGGCGACACCTTCTTTCCATGTGGAGGGTGGGGTCCAGTTTTCTGAGTGCCACGCCAGCCAGGCTTGCGGAATGGTGATATTTAGTTGCTGATTGGCTTGATCGAAATTGAAGAGCATTTCAGGTCGGGAGCTAAAATCGACGCACTGATTTATCAATGGTAACGACTGACGGACTTCAGGTTTTAAGCCAAATTTATCGACCAGTAAATCATTGATGCACGGAATGGTTTTATCGTCATTTTTGTGCCAGTTAATCTTTTGCCCGTTACTGATTTGGTTATTATTTACCGCAACGCTAACAAAATACTCACCGGGAGCAATGACTCCTTTTTCCTTTAATAATGAAATATCAATGCGGTCGCGCATTGATTTATCGAGAACATTAAGGTTGAATTCGACCGCCAATGCGCAAGGCATCGCCACGACCAGGCAGGATACAAAAGAGAGTCGATAAATATTCACGGTGTCCATACCTGATAAATATTTTATGAAAGGCGGCGATAGCGCCGCCAAAGTAATACTTATTTATAATCCAGCACGTAGGTTGCATTCGCCGTAACTGCGCCTGGCGTTACAGGTGTAGCCTGATCAATTTGTTCCATCCAGGCAAAGAAATTCAGCGTTTGTTCGCTGGAGGTCGGAGCCAGGTCGATATCTGGAGTAGCGGTGCCTAAAACGATATTGCTTTGATCTTTATTCATTAAACGTACGCCGACGCCGGTGGCTTCACCCGTGCTGGTGTTGTTGAGAATCGGATCTGCGCCGGTGGTTTTCGCTGAGCTATCAAAGGTGACTGCAACTTTAGAAATCTTGCCACCGGAACCGTTGCTGGAGTTTTCCAGATCACAGTTGACTAAGCGCAGGTCGACAGCAACGGCATCGCTGTGATGTGACTGATTAATGTGGCTGGTGGTCACCTGACCGAGTTCAACCTCTTTATCAATATCATCCTGATGTATTTCACACGGTGCTTCAATAACTTCACCTTTAAAGTGAATTTCACCGGATCCTTCATCAGCCGCATAAACAGGTGCTGTGAACAGCAGAGATACGGCCAGTGCGGCCAATGTTTTTTGTCCTTTAAACATAACGGAGTCCTTTAACAGAAAAGAAAAAAGTATATCGGTGCAAGAATATCTTATTTGATTGTCGAATGTTTTTAGTTTTTCTTAAAAATATTATTAATTTTATTAAATGTAAAAGTAATTAATTGATGGTATGAATTAAATGTTTGATGAATAACGTATTGGAAATTATAGGGGTGCGCTATATTTGGTGGTTTATT
>NZ_CAOLGM010000183.1:0-6274 GCF_948475835.1 uncultured Escherichia sp.
GTGCAATATCGTTTGACTCGGTTAATGCCAAAAGAAATAACACCAGTAACGCCCCGCCCTGGATATTCATGGATGGCAACATTAATAACCAGGCGGCATGACTCAAGGCGAAAACGGTCATTATCCAGCCCCAAAAAATAGCGCTCACGGTATGCAGAAAACCGGAGGGTTCACCCACAAAAACTCGCCAGGTGGCTAATATCAGAAACCCAGACAAAGGTATAAATAACAGAAACAGCTCAAAGCAATTAAAACCGATAAGCAAATAGTTAAGAGGAATAACCCAATATAACCACCGCGGAAAATGTATGGATATAAGCGTACAATATTCTTTCAATGCCAGAAAACTTATCAGCGCAAAAAACGTCAACGTCATCCAGCGTGGACCTGAAATCACCAGTGAAAAACAAATGACGATGCCCCACCAGGTACGAATACGTAATGTAACCTCACCCCCTTTTCTCTCCGGTAACCGCCATAGCAGAAAACGGTTTATCAGCGTTGCTAAAATTAACAACGCGAAAAGTGTTGCCAGAGATTTTTCCAGCATTATCTTTCAGCACTCATAAAAAGCACACTCCGACAACGATTAATCGCAGTCCAGAGAAGCAGAATTGAAGCAATGCTCCATAAAAGATTATTCCACTGCATCCACTGTGGATAAATGGCAACGGCCAGCCCCCACAACCCAAATATTAACGCACGATCGCTTTTGCCGAATGGACCGGCATAACTGCGAATACCGTTAATTGTCTGCGCGAGTAAACCACAAAACTCAGTCAATATGGTGCAAAATAACATGAGTATTACGAGTGATGCGTTACTTTCCGGTAAAAATAAAAACGGTAAATAGAGCGCAATATCGGAAATAACATCGCCAGTTTCATTCAAAATCGCCCCCAGACGTGTTTGCTGATTGCACTCACGCGCCAACATGCCATCCAGCGCATTGAGCGCCATACGGATAAAAAGCACGATGGGCAATAGCAAAAAGAGGATGGGTTGTGCCACCAACACCAACAGCAATCCGGTAAGAAGAGAAAGCGCCAGTGCAGCAAGAGTGATGTGATTCGCTGTAACGTGGTGCTTGTAAAGCCAAAACATCGTCGGCCTTAACAGCGACTGAAAGAGCGGTTTTATCTGGTAGAGCGTCATTATCAATCCTTGATAATTCGGTTTGCGCTATGGTGCATCAATTCCCCTGACGGAGATATCGCAACACGCCGCTTCATTAAAAATTCAGAATATATCAAGGTATTGGGGACTCACTGTCAGGAATAATTATCCCCAATTAATCAAAGGGTTAAGAAATATTACGTTGTGGATCAATACAACTCATCAAGTTTTCTCATCGCTTGTTCCCGTATTGCGCGCGTCTTACCGTTAAGCGCCAGCTGGCGGACTAAATCCAGTTCAGGGTTAACAAGCTCTAACGCCAGCAAAGGATCACGTTTCAGCCTCGCCTTTAATACATCAACTGGAAAACGGGGATTATTCATCGCCACAATCCACCACTCGGGATCAATTTCTGCCGCCAGTACTGCAGGCGGTGTGTGGCGGTTGTTAAGTGCGCCGAACTTGAAAAATGTGAGATTGCTTTTCGCCAGTGTACTCCACCATATACGATCCGGTTGTTTTGCCAGTACATCCAGTTGTGCTAACGCATCGGGGTCGAGTGCATAATAGACGCGTAATGCTTCATCAACCTGCGCACGGGAGCTGTTTTCCTGCCTCAGAAAAAACTTCGCCCAAATATCATTGCGTGGCGTATTTTGCTGTAATTCCTTGAGGACAACAGCGGGTAAATTATCCCAACTAACTAATGCACTCTCTAAAAAGTCCCAGTCTTCCAAACGTATCAGGGCTGTGGCATTTAATAGCATCTGATCATCAACTTCACCGTGGCTGATAAGCTCAGACAAAATCATATCAGCGCTGGTTTCATACGCAGCTGAATCTGCTTTCGGATTATTTTTCCGATGCGATAAAGCACGTTGCCAAATTTTTTGTTTCATCGACGTGCTCAGATACTGATTTTTCGCCAGATTACTCCACCCCTCAGGATCGTTGAAACGTGTCAATAACCGTTGTAGAGCAGCGTCAGAGTGAATTACCTGCATATCCCGACAGCAAAAGTAGGCAGGGGATTTTTTCTCCATCCTTTTAACAAAATTAAACTGTAAGTTATCTGGCAATGCTAAAAATAACACACGTATTAGATCATCGTCATTCTCGAATTTTTGGTATAAATAGGCTGCAACTTTGTCACTCTCTTGTGGCGTCATCCGCAATAATTGACCATGGTGTTTCATCTCTGCCAGCTTGAACGCTAAGCTTGTGACAACATTGTTTGATGAATCGTTCGCCAACTGCATTGCCTGATTGTAGGTGAGTTGTCCTCCAGCACCGACCTGACGAATAGAGGAATCATCACTGCGGATATAGCCATCAATAATGGATTCAGGCAATAACCACGCATCTTTATAAAGCTCCTGAATGATCATATCCCAATCTCTTTTCGCCAGAGTCATTACGATATCCAGAGGGAGATTTTCACGTAGCGCAAGATTCAACGGACCGACACCATCAGGTAGACGACTCATTCGCGTCATTATTTCGACAGAGAGCGGTTCACGGTCGAGCAACCCCAGAACAACAGGCTGGTAACCCAATTGCTGATCGGTCAACTCCAGAATCTCATTGTCAGGCATATATCTCGCCATACTTTCAATCGTTTGTTCATCATTGCTATTAATAAGTTGTTTGCGTAGGTTAGCTGAAATTCCTTTAAGCCTTGGGAGAGTTCGCATTATGGCAAGATCAAATGTCGCAATATCTCGTCCTTCAAATGCAGCAACGTTGCCTTCATCCAGCATTTGCAATTCCTGCACTAACTCAGGAGAAGGCTTAGGGCGAAACAGCGCTTCTTTTTTCATCTGATTACAGACATTCCCTGCCATGCGAATATTGCTTCGCTTAAAAATTTCTTTCAGAGCATCTTCATCATTTATTAGACCCCAATAATATGCATCAGGATTTATTATCATCAGCGCTTTTTTGACATTTTCAGTGTCATTTTTGTCACTCGCACGGACCATGAATTCACTATTTGTCGAAGACGCAACAACAGGTGCAATTATGTCATTGATAAATATTCCACGCGCATTAATACTCCCCTTAATCGAAGACGGATTATCGTAATATGAGTCGATAAATACCAGTCCACTTGCATTTATCGAACCGGTAATTAACAGTGGTGAATCCGTAACTATATTCGTTGCCGTCACGTTACCGAGAATAACCCATGGATTAGAAAGAGAGAAAGTGGAAATATTACCTTTGACTGTCAAATTACCAAGAACAATCAATTTTTGATTACTCTCTATATTACCTTCTACCACTAAATCGCCACGATGCACTTTCCAGTCCGATGCAGATAAACCGAAGGGGACAAGATTCACGCTACTGTTGATAGCTTGTTCAACTTGTTGTTTATCTTCAGCGGTAGCCGCAGAAAAAAATGGTTCAATATCAACTGTATTTGCAACACATCGAAGTTCCGCCTGTACTGGAAGACTCAGCATAAACAGGGGAAGTAAACCTATCCAGCCGCAAATCCTGGCCTTAAACATATGCACTCCATGCCATTAAAAAAGAAACAAAAGGGAAATGCATCTTTCCCTTTTGTATATTCGTTATTCTCGCGAAATACCATCCAACGTAGACAACACTTCCTCAGAAAGATGCAATTTTTCAGCAGCCATATTCTCCCGTAAATGCGCAACAGAAGACGTCCCTGGGATCAGCAAAATATTCGGTGAACGTTGTAACAGCCACGCCAGCGCCACCTGCATGGGTGTTGCACCCAGGCTCGCAGCAACATCCGACAGCGTAGAGGATTGCAGCGGTGTAAAGCCCCCGAGCGGGAAGAACGGCACGTAGGCAATGCCATCGTGGGCCAAAGCATCAATCATTGCATCATCAGCACGGTGCGCGATGTTGTATTCGTTTTGCACACAGACAATTTCGGCAATCTTGCGCGCCTCTGCAACCTGCGTCGGTGTGACGTTGCTCAGGCCAATATGTTTTACCAAGCCTTGTTGTTGCATCTCTGCCAGCACGGTCAGGCTGGCCTCAATCGATCCTTCCGCTGGGCCATGACCATCCCCCATAATAACGCGCAGGTTAACCACATCCAGTACGTCCAGGCCGAGATTACGTAGATTATCGTGCACCGCTTTTTGCAACTCTGCCGGAGAAAAGGCGGGCAACCAGGAAGCGTCCTCTCCACGCCGCGCACCAATTTTAGTGACAATTGTCAGGTCGTCAGAGTAAGGATAAAGCGCTTCGCGGATAATCTGATTGGTGACGTGCGGACCATAAAAGTCGCTGGTATCAATGTGATTGACGCCCAATGCCAGCGCCTCGCGCAGCACGGTTATAGCGACGTGGCGATCTCTTGGGGGGCCAAAAACCCCAGGACCTGCCAGTTGCATCGCGCCATAACCAAGACGGTTAACGGATTTTGTACCGAGAGTAAATGTATTGCTGCTCATCGCACCCTGCCCTGTAATAAAACGGATTAAGAAAAATCAGTATAGAAACGAAAAGAGATAAATAATGCGAGGGCGTAAACAAGATTACTGGATGAGTTGCTCTATTGTCCTGAAAAACACAAAACAAAACGCGACAAGTACCGCATCCGGCAATAAAAAACCGCAACCTGTATCAGCGTTGCGGTTTAGGTATCACATGCTAAAAATTAGAATGTTCAGTATCTGGACGTTACTGTTTCGGTCGCAGATTCTCATCAAATACCAGGCGCTGCCTGCCAGGTTCAACTTCCCGCAATGGTTCGACTTGATGCAACGTCAGCTTACAGCGTGTCACCAGCACCTGGTACTCATGCGTACCCTGCTTTTTCCATGCCAACTCCTGCTCACTAAGTTCACGAATCGCTTTGGCCGGGCTGCCGACAATCAGGTAATTAGCAGGCATTTCTGCTTTGGCTTTCACAAATGCGGATGCGCCAACAATGCTGTTCTCGCCAATCACCGCACCGTCCATCACTACCGCGTTCATTCCCACTAATGCATTGCGGCGGATAATGCAGCCGTGAAGGATAGCGCTATGACCAATATGCCCATCTTCTTCCACGACAGTATCCTGCTCGGGAAAACCGTGCATAACGCAATTATCCTGAATGTTCGCGCCATCTTTCACCACGATACGACCAAAATCGCCACGCAGGCTGGCATTAGGCCCAACGTAAACGCCCTTGCCGAGAATAACATCGCCGATCAATACCGCTGTCGGATGGACAAAGCTCTCTTCTGGCACAACCGGAGTCAGACCATCTATCTGGTAAATTGGCATAACGCCTCCTGTTCAATATTCAAGCCGCCAAAACGTTGAAAATACAGGCTTCCCGGCGCAGGCAGTTCACCGACTGAGGTTTCACCTTTTTCACTAACGAACACTAAAGCAGCAGGCGCTACGCGCTGATAAATGTTGATACACAGCTGACGCGCCGTATGCCCTGCCCAGTGAGCCGGAAGCAACTCCTCCGGCAACAATGGGTCTTTAAGGACGACACGGCGATAAAAATGGATCAGTAAAAGCTGAATATGAAATGCACGCTCCGGGGTTAACTCGTCTGCCGTCTCTTTTAACAGCGGCACCAGCGGGCGGAATGACTGAATAAAGGTTTCGTACATGGCATTTTGTTCAGTTAAATGCCAGCACTCTTCTACTCTGGCACGCAGTGCTGCGCGAGAAAGCGCCAGTGGTATTTGCGCTTCAAAACAAATCACGTTATCCGCCACCCCCGCTTCATGCAAAAGTGTCTGTACATCCGCCAGTTTTTGCGACGGCGATGCCATTAGGCTGGGTGCCAGTGCGCCAAAACCTTGCCAGATCAACTGCTTTTTGACATCAGCCAGCGTCGCTTTATCTAAACCTTCCGAGAGCAACAGGAGCCATTTACCATCCCATGCAGGTTGCTCTGCGCGATAAATTTTACTTTCTGCCCGTCGCGTCAGGCGCAAGCCTTTATCACTGAGGCTATAGAAACTGCGTCGCCCGATGCGGGAAACATCCAGCCAGCCTTCTTTATTAAGACGAAACAAAGCAGTGCGCACGAAACGCTCACCAAATCCCAGCCCTTCCAGCAAAGCAGCCAGACTACCAAGCCAGATTTCACCACCACGATGGGAAAGCGAATCACCATACAGTGAGGAGATCAAAGATGTGCCACTGACCGGAACAGCGTTTA
>NZ_CAOLGM010000184.1:0-6164 GCF_948475835.1 uncultured Escherichia sp.
ATTCAATACATTAATTCAATCACCAAATTTATATATGACCAATGGCATACCCATGAATAAAGTGGTATGATAACTTCGTCCGCATTCCACTCCGGGAGACGCATATGGAAATCACTGAACCACGCCGTTTGTATCAACAACTTGCCGCTGACCTGAAAGAGCGCATCGAACAGGGCGTCTATCTGGTAGGTGATAAACTGCCTGCAGAACGCTTTATTGCCGATGAAAAGAACGTCAGCCGTACGGTAGTTCGTGAAGCCATCATCATGCTGGAAGTTGAAGGCTATGTCGAAGTGCGTAAAGGTTCAGGTATTCATGTGGTTTCCAACCAGCCGCGCCATCAGCAGGCGGCTGACAATAATATGGAATTCGCCAATTACGGTCCGTTTGAGTTGCTTCAGGCTCGCCAGCTCATCGAAAGTAATATTGCCGAGTTCGCGGCAACTCAGGTAACGAAACAAGACATCATGAAACTGATGGCCATTCAGGAACAGGCGCGCGGCGAACAATGCTTCCGTGATTCCGAGTGGGATTTACAGTTCCACATTCAGGTAGCCCTGGCGACGCAGAACTCCGCCCTGGCGGCCATCGTTGAAAAAATGTGGACCCAACGTAGCCATAACCCGTACTGGAAAAAACTGCACGAACACATTGATTCCCGTACCGTCGATAACTGGTGTGATGACCACGATCAAATCCTCAAGGCGCTGATTCGCAAAGATCCTCATGCTGCTAAGCTGGCAATGTGGCAGCACCTGGAAAACACCAAGATCATGTTATTCAACGAAACCAGCGACGACTTCGAGTTCAATGCCGACCGCTATCTGTTCGCCGAAAACCCGGTAGTGCATCTCGATACGGCCACCAGCGGCAGTAAATGAAATACCTGTCCGACAGGCGCTGCGACGCGCCTGTTTGTCTCGTCGGTAAGCGAAAAGTATAAAGTGTCAGCCTGTGTAAATCCTCTCGCCACCCTCCCCTGCATTCAGCAAAATCAGACTCCACGGACATGTAATTTTGATAACGAACAACGTTGACCTTTGTTACAATTAGATTCAATTTGAATTTATGTTTTTGAATGCTTTCTTATCTCACGATTTAACAGGGAATAGTTCAGGCTGTGTTGATGTATCAAACCCGCAGAACATACCAAAACAGCAATAACATTGCGGTAGTGCATCTTTTAAAACCAGCGTGGCGTTAACCGATTCACCAGGAATAATGAATGGAACTTTTGACCCAATTGCTGCAAGCCCTGTGGGCGCAGGATTTTGAAACCCTGGCCAATCCATCGATGATTGGCATGTTGTATTTTGTCTTGTTTGTAATTTTGTTCCTTGAAAACGGCTTGCTTCCAGCGGCCTTTTTACCGGGCGACAGTTTACTGGTATTGGTCGGCGTGTTGATTGCGAAAGGCGCGATGGGTTACCCGCAAACGATTCTGCTGCTGACCGTTGCCGCCAGCCTCGGCTGCTGGGTCAGCTATATTCAGGGGCGATGGCTGGGCAATACCCGCACCGTACAAAACTGGCTATCTCATTTACCCGCGCATTATCATCAACGCGCACACCATCTTTTTCATAAACACGGTTTATCGGCGCTGTTAATTGGTCGCTTTATTGCGTTTGTCAGAACACTGCTGCCGACGATTGCCGGGTTATCAGGGCTGAATAACGCGCGCTTTCAGTTTTTCAACTGGATGAGCGGTCTGCTGTGGGTATTGATCCTGACAACTCTGGGTTACATGCTCGGCAAAACGCCGGTATTTTTAAAGTACGAGGACCAGCTGATGTCATGCCTGATGCTGCTCCCGGTGGTGCTGCTGGTGTTTGGCCTGGCAGGTTCTCTGGTCGTGTTATGGAAAAAGAAATATGGAAATCGGGGGTAAGGGATGCAAATACCTCGCATGTCGCTTCGCCAGCTAGCCTGGTCCGGCACTGTTTTACTTCTGGTCGGCACGCTGTTGCTGGCCTGGTCCGCGGTTCGCCAGCAAGAGTCTACGCTGGCGATTCGTGCCGTTCATCAAGGCACAACGATGCCAGACGGTTTTTCGATCTGGCATCACCTTGACGCTCATGGCATTCCTTTCAAAAGTATCACCCCCAAAAACGACACTCTGTTAATTACATTTGACTCCAGCGACCAGAGCGCCGCCGCAAAAGCGGTCCTCGACAGAACATTGCCCCATGGCTACATCATTGCGCAGCAGGACAATAACAGTCAGGCTATGCAGTGGCTGACCCGGTTACGGGATAACTCTCATCGCTTCGGATAACTTCCTGTTATCCGAAACATATCACTCACTTTGGTGATTTCACCGTAACTGTCTATGATTAATGAGGCGGTGGTTAACACTACCGCTTCGTTGTCTGGACAATCGTTCCTTTGTAATAGGTCCGAATCACAATGGAAGGTTCAAGAATGAAATACCGCATCGCTTTAGCTGTTTCTCTCTTTGCTCTTAGTGCCGGTAGTTATGCCACTACCCTGTGTCAGGAAAAGGAGCAAAATATCCTTAAGGAGATCAGCTATGCCGAAAAACACCAAAACCAGAATCGTATTGACGGTCTGAATAAAGCCCTGAGTGAAGTCCGGGCCAACTGTTCAGATAGCCAGCTGCGTGCCGATCATCACAAGAAAATCGCAAAGCAGAAAGATGAGGTGGCGGAACGCCAGCAAGATTTAGCCGAGGCGAAGCAAAAAGGCGATGCCGATAAGATTGCCAAACGCGAACGGAAACTGGCAGAAGCGCAGGAAGAGCTGAAAAAGCTGGAAGCGCGCGACTACTAACTCACAATAGTCACTACTTACTCACCTGGAGAAAACTATGTCGAAAGAACACACTACGGAACATCTGCGTGCTGAGTTGAAATCCCTTTCCGATACGCTGGAAGAGGTGCTTAGCTCATCTGGCGAGAAGTCGAAAGAAGAGTTGAGTAAGATTCGTAGCAAAGCGGAGCAGGCACTGAAACAGAGCCGTTATCGCCTGGGTGAAACCGGTGATGCCATCGCCAAACAAACCCGTGTCGCGGCGGCGCGTGCTGATGAGTATGTGCGTGAAAATCCGTGGACCGGCGTGGGCATTGGCGCTGCAATCGGTGTAGTGCTCGGCGTTCTGCTGTCGCGTCGTTAATTATGGCGGACACTCATCACGCGCAAGGGCCCGGTAAAAGCGTTCTGGGCATCGGGCAGCGAATTGTTTCCATCATGGTTGAAATGGTGGAAACACGTCTGCGGCTGGCGGTGGTGGAGCTGGAAGAGGAAAAAGCTAATCTCTTTCAACTTTTACTGATGCTGGGCCTGACGATGCTTTTCGCTGCATTTGGTCTTATGAGCCTGATGGTGCTAATTATTTGGGCGGTTGATCCGCAATATCGCCTGAATGCGATGATTGCCACCACCGTGGTGTTGCTGCTACTGGCACTGATTGGCGGTATCTGGACGTTACGTAAATCGCGTAAATCCACCTTGCTGCGCCATACACGCCATGAGTTAGCAAACGATCGGCAACTGCTCGAGGAGGAGTCCCGTGAGCAGTAAAGTCGAACGTGAACGACGTAAGGCGCAACTGCTTAGCCAGATCCAGCAACAACGGCTGGATCTTTCCGCCAGTCGTCGTGAATGGCTGGAGGCAACAGGCGCTTACGATCGTCGCTGGAATATGCTGCTAAGTCTGCGCTCCTGGGCGCTGGTTGGCAGTAGCGTGATGGCGATCTGGACGATTCGCCATCCTAATATGCTGGTCCGCTGGGCCAGACGCGGTTTTGGCGTATGGAGCGCCTGGCGTCTGGTTAAAACGACCCTCAAGCAGCAACAGCTTCGCGGTTAACTTCCCTCTGGCCGGAGCAATTCCGGCCTTATCCCTCAAATTTTTTGAAGATTTTTGACAGTTTTCCTTGCTAACAATCATCATTCACCACGTTTATGATTCTCTCCATCGACAGCAACGACGCTAATACCGCGCCCTTGCACAAAAAAACAATCAGCAGCCTGAGTGGCGCAGTGGAGAGTATGATGAAAAAATTAGAAGATGTTGGTGTACTGGTAGCGCGCATTTTAATGCCGATTCTGTTTATTACCGCAGGCTGGGGAAAAATCACCGCTTACTCTGGTACCCAACAATATATGGAAGCAATGGGTGTCCCGGGTTTTATGCTGCCGCTGGTGATTCTGCTTGAGTTCGGTGGTGGTCTGGCAATCCTGTTCGGTTTCCTGACTCGCACCACAGCCCTGTTTACTGCGGGCTTTACGCTGCTGACGGCATTTTTATTTCACAGCAACTTTGCTGAAGGCGTCAACTCGCTGATGTTCATGAAAAACCTGACAATTTCTGGCGGATTCCTGCTGCTGGCAATTACCGGTCCGGGCGCGTATAGCATCGACCGCCTGCTGAATAAAAAGTGGTAAGCACGCGCTATACTTAACGATAAAAAACGAGGAGGAAGCTCCTCGTTTTTGCTATTGGAGGAGAGAAAAATGGGTCAACTGATTGACGGCGTCTGGCATGACACCTGGTACGATACCAAATCTACCGGCGGTAAATTTCAACGTTCAGCTTCCGCATTTCGTAACTGGCTCACTGCCGATGGCGCACCTGGCCCCACTGGCACAGGCGGTTTTATCGCAGAGAAAGATCGTTATCATCTCTATGTTTCACTCGCCTGCCCGTGGGCGCACCGCACGCTGATCATGCGCAAACTCAAAGGACTGGAACCGTTTATTTCCGTTTCCGTAGTGAACCCGCTGATGCTGGAAAACGGCTGGACCTTTGATGACAGTTTTCCGGGAGCAACCGGAGATACGCTCTATCAACATGAATTTCTGTATCAGCTTTATCTCCACGCCGATCCACACTACAGCGGACGAGTTACTGTTCCCGTGCTGTGGGACAAAAAGAACCACACCATCGTCAGCAACGAATCAGCAGAAATCATCCGCATGTTCAATACCGCGTTTGATGCGCTGGGCGCAAAAGCGGGTGATTACTACCCACCAGCCCTGCAAACGAAAATTGACGAACTTAACGGCTGGATTTATGACACCGTTAACAACGGCGTGTATAAAGCTGGTTTTGCCACCAGCCAGCAAGCCTACGACGAGGCGGTGGCGAAAGTGTTTGAATCGCTGGCGCGACTGGAGCAGATTTTAGGCCAGCATCGTTACCTGACCGGCAACCAGCTAACCGAAGCCGATATTCGCCTGTGGACCACGCTGGTCCGTTTTGATCCAGTGTATGTGACCCACTTCAAGTGTGATAAGCACCGCATCAGCGATTACCTTAATCTGTATGGCTTCCTGCGTGATATCTACCAGATGCCGGGAATTGCCGAAACAGTCAATTTCGATCACATCCGTAATCATTACTTCCGCAGCCATAAGACCATCAACCCTACGGGGATTATTTCAATTGGTCCATGGCAGGATCTCGATGAACCGCATGGACGAGATGTTCGCTTCGGTTAAAAAAAGGCACCTTACGAGGTGCCTCTGATAATTAGCTAAGTGCATGTTGTTCATGTCGGATGCGGCGTGAACG
This sequence comes from uncultured Escherichia sp., assembly GCF_948475835.1. Lineage (NCBI taxonomy): Bacteria > Pseudomonadati > Pseudomonadota > Gammaproteobacteria > Enterobacterales > Enterobacteriaceae > Escherichia > uncultured Escherichia sp. The sequence goes on from NZ_CAOLGM010000184.1 coordinate 5,537, forward strand.
CCTTATCAAACCTACAAAACATTTATATTCAATATGTTGCAATGACCGCGCAGGCCAGATAAGCGTAGCGCATCTGGCGATTTTGCGCTTGTCATCAGTCTTAGCGCGCCTTCACAGCACTTTATTAATTCCTTGAACGAATATTTACTGCCATTTCATTCACGTCTATTCTTAATTTGCTGCTTTAAAAACAAGTGATTGAGCAAAATTGAGGCAAAAATGGACTGGTATCTGAAAGTACTAAAAAATTATGTCGGTTTCCGGGGTCGTGCGCGGCGCAAAGAGTACTGGATGTTTATTCTGGTCAACATCATCTTTACGTTCGTGCTGGGGCTGCTGGATAAAATGTTAGGCTGGCAACGCGCTGGTGGCGAAGGCATCCTGACGACAATCTACGGTATTCTGGTGTTTTTACCGTGGTGGGCAGTTCAGTTCCGCCGCCTGCACGACACCGACCGCTCGGCGTGGTGGGCACTGTTGTTCTTAATCCCGTTTATCGGCTGGCTTATTATCATCGTCTTTAACTGCCAGGCGGGTACGCCAGGCGAAAACCGCTTTGGACCAGATCCGAAACTGGAACCTTAAAACAAATCTGCTCGCCGGATGTCTGACTCATCCGGCTTTTATC
>NZ_CAOLGM010000185.1:0-6080 GCF_948475835.1 uncultured Escherichia sp.
GCCCTTAATTGAACGTGGTTGGGTCGCGGCGCAACCCATTACCTATGAAGATTTCTTGCCCGTTAGCGCGGCGGGGATCTTCCAGTCAAATCTGGGTAATGAAACGCAGGCACGCAATCACGGTAATGCCAGTCGCGAGGCATTTGAGCAGGCGTTGGGTTGTCCGGTTTTGGATGAGTTCCAGCTTTATCAGGAAGCGGAAGAACGCAGTAAACGTCGCTGTGGTTTGCTTTAAATTCTGACCATCCGCCTTTGCAAAAATTTGCCTGATTTTACAAACGAATCAGGCTCATCCCATCGACATAAAAAAATTGCCGATTTATGCATATTCTCTGAGTTCAACAATTGGATTATTAATAAATATTGTCTAGAGTGAGCGGTCATAAATAAGCACTTTCTTGCCGCTGAAAACGACCAGCGCGGGACCATTCACAACACCAGAAGGACTCACTTTCAGGTATGGATCGTAGACGATTTATTAAAGGTTCAATGGCTATGGCCGCCGTGTGCGGTACCAGCGGCATTGCTTCTCTTTTTTCTCAGGCGGCATTCGCGGCAGATTCTGATATTGCCGACGGGCAAACCCAGCGTTTTGACTTCTCCATTCTACAGTCAATGGCGCACGACTTAGCGCAAACAGCGTGGCGTGGTGCGCCTCGTCCGTTACCTGACACGCTGGCGACAATGACGCCGCAGGCTTATAACAGTATTCAATACGACGCCGAAAAATCGCTCTGGCATAACGTTGAGAACCGTCAACTGGACGCTCAGTTCTTCCATATGGGAATGGGATTCCGTCGCCGCGTTCGTATGTTTTCTGTAGATCCAGCAACACATCTGGCGCGTGAAATTCACTTTCGCCCGGAGTTGTTCAAATACAACGATGCAGGTGTTGATACCAAACAATTAGAAGGGCAAAGCGATCTCGGCTTTGCCGGTTTTCGCGTGTTTAAAGCCCCCGAACTGGCGCGCCGTGATGTAGTATCATTCCTCGGAGCGAGTTATTTCCGCGCCGTTGATGACACATATCAATACGGTTTGTCGGCCCGCGGCCTGGCGATTGACACTTACACCGACAGTAAAGAAGAGTTCCCCGACTTTACCGCCTTCTGGTTTGATACGGTAAAACCGGGGGCAACTACCTTTACCGTTTATGCGTTGCTCGATAGCGCCAGCATTACTGGTGCCTATAAGTTCACTATCCATTGTGAGAAAAGTCAGGTGATTATGGATGTGGAAAATCACCTGTATGCGCGCAAAGACATTAAACAGCTGGGCATTGCGCCGATGACCAGTATGTTCAGCTGCGGTACTAATGAACGTCGGATGTGCGACACCATTCATCCGCAAATTCATGACTCTGATCGTCTGTCCATGTGGCGGGGCAACGGCGAGTGGATTTGCCGTCCGCTGAATAATCCGCAAAAATTGCAGTTCAATGCTTACACTGACAACAACCCGAAAGGGTTTGGTTTATTGCAACTGGATCGTGATTTCTCCCATTATCAGGACATTATGGGCTGGTATAACAAACGCCCAAGTCTGTGGGTGGAACCGCGTAACAAGTGGGGTAAGGGCACCATCGGCCTGATGGAAATCCCAACAACGGGCGAAACGCTGGATAACATTGTCTGCTTCTGGCAGCCAGAAAAAGCTGTAAAGGCGGGTGATGAGTTTGCATTCCAGTATCGTCTGTACTGGAGTGCGCAACCGCCTGTTCATTGCCCATTAGCGCGCGTTATGGCGACGCGTACCGGCATGGGCGGTTTCCCGGAAGGTTGGGCACCAGGTGAACACTATCCCGAAAAATGGGCGCGTCGTTTTGCCGTCGATTTCGTTGGTGGTGATCTGAAAGCTGCCGCACCAAAAGGCATTGAGCCGGTGATTACGCTTTCCAGTGGGGAAGCGAAGCAAATCGAAATTCTCTATATTGAACCCATTGATGGTTATCGTATTCAGTTTGACTGGTATCCGACTTCGGACTCCACTGATCCGGTCGATATGCGGATGTATCTGCGTTGTCAGGGCGACGCTATCAGTGAAACATGGCTGTATCAGTATTTCCCGCCAGCGCCGGATAAACGTCAGTATGTTGACGACCGCGTGATGAGTTAATCGTTTTTTCTTCGGCACCTTCTTCGGGAGGTGCCGTCTGGTTAAACACGATCCCGCTCGCATTTTTCCCTAAGTTAAATGAGTAATCTGATGGTGTGTATTTCAGATACACCTTGTCAGCCACTAACAGGGAGTGCGTATGTTTCCAGAATATCGAGATTTAATATCCCGTCTGAAAAACGAAAATCCTCGCTTTATGTCCTTGTTCGATAAACACAATAAACTTGATCATGAAATTGCCAGAAAGGAAGGTTCCGACGGTCGAGGGTACAATGCGGAAGTGGTCCGCATGAAAAAACAAAAGCTACAGTTAAAAGATGAGATGCTCAAAATCCTGCAGCAGGAGAGCGTCAAAGAGGTATAAACTTTCCTAAGCCGCCAGCCAGGCGGCTTTTTTAACAACTGCATGGATTGACTGGAGATAAGATGACTGAAACGATAAAAGTAAGCGAATCACTTGAATTACATGCTGTTGCAGAAAATCACGTCACTCCTCTTTATCAGTTAATCTGTAAAAATAAAACCTGGTTACAGCAGTCGCTAAACTGGCCGCAGTTCGTTCAGAGTGAAGAGGACACGCGAAAAACGGTGCAGGGTAATGTGATGTTGCATCAACGCGGCTATGCCAAAATGTTCATGATTTTCAAAGAAGATGAACTTATCGGCGTTATCTCGTTTAATCGTATTGAACCACTGAATAAAACCGCTGAAATAGGCTACTGGCTGGACGAATCTCATCAGGGGCAGGGGATCATTTCTCAGGCGCTGCAGGCATTGATTCATCATTACGCCCAGTCTGGTGAACTTAGACGCTTCGTGATCAAATGTCGGGTGGACAATCCGCAAAGCAACCAGGTCGCTTTGCGCAATGGTTTTATCCTTGAAGGTTGCCTGAAACAGGCTGAGTTCCTGAATGATGCCTATGATGATGTGAACTTATACGCGCGTATTATCGATTCATAATAACCCTGCCAGCGGCGTTCGCGTAATGCGCTCCTCGCCGTTAATGACTTTTGGACCACGGACATGAACCGTGTCGCCATCAAAGGCTTCAACGACGGCGTGGTCGGTTAACTCCACATGGTTTTCAATTATCACCGCACCTGTAATACGGCTCTCACCTTGTATTACAACGTGCTCGTCGAGCAGAATCGGTCCACCACGTACCACGGCATTTCCGCCAATCAAGACATGATGTTTTAACACACAATTACCTTCCACAATGGCATATTCCGCCACCTGCGAACTGTAATGAATCGTTGGAATGGCATCTTCTTCTATGCCAGCTTTCACCTGCGCGTGACCGTAGACTTTAGCGCAATCGCATAGCCAGACGTTGTTCTCTTCATTACCTTCAATACTGGCAAAATCAAAAACTTCGGCACGATGTTCAATAAAAGCATACCGGATGACGGCATCGCCATAAATTTGTGCCTGGTGGACAATACGCGAGGCGCTAACCCTTGCGCGATCATAAATTTGGAGCAGGAGTTGATGGTCGGGCGTTAAGCCTTGTGCGGCGACGATCATAGAATGTTGATTAATTAAGGCGTGACCAAATATTCTACATTGCCCGCAAACCAGTGAGTCATGAATGGTGACGCTGTCACTTATATATGCACCCTGGCTGATTTCACTATTATCGATCCAGACATTATCCGTTGCGTAAACCTCTCCCCACAGCACGCTGGTGCCGGTGATGCGCGTATTACCGGAAATCACCGCTCCGCCGAACGCAATAGCGTTCTGGTCGTAAATCCAGCAATTTCCTTCCTGTGCTAACACCGTTTCGCGATCGATCCAGCCGCCAGCGGTTCCTGCTATCACATCGTTAAAATCGCTAATGGCGATAATCTGCCGTAATAACACATTTTTTTTAGTGCCATCTTCCTGATAACTAAAGGCTCGCTGTTCTTCACTTAGACGATATTTGCGCATAGCGTTTTCCCACAGGTGACTTACTATAACCGTAGCAAATTCTGCGGCTCTGGCTATGCTCGAGAAAATTCCATAAAATGCATTTCAAATATACTTTATAAATTAAACAAAATGAGTAAGAAGATGCAGAGCGATAAAGTGCTCAATTTGCCGGCAGGCTACTTTGGTATTGTGTTGGGGACGATAGGGATGGGATTTGCCTGGCGCTATGCCAGCCAGGTTTGGCAGGTCAGCCACTGGTTAGGGGATGGGCTGGTGATTCTGGCGATGATCATCTGGGGATTGTTAACTAGCGCATTTATTACCCGACTTATACGCTTTCCGCATAGCGTGCTGGCAGAAGTGCGCCATCCAGTGCTGAGCAGTTTTGTGAGTTTGTTTCCGGCAACGACGATGCTGGTGGCGATTGGTTTTGTTCCGTGGTTTCGCCCACTGGCGGTGTGCCTGTTCAGTTTTGGTGTCGTGGTTCAGTTGGCTTATGCCGCCTGGCAAACTGCGGGATTATGGCGCGGATCTCACCCTGAAGAAGCTACCACGCCTGGACTGTATCTGCCGACAGTTGCCAACAACTTTATCAGCGCAATGGCCTGTGGTGCGTTGGGCTACACCGACGCCGGTCTGGTGTTTTTAGGCGCAGGCGTTTTCTCATGGCTAAGCCTTGAACCTGTGATCTTGCAGCGTCTGCGCAGTTCGGGAGAATTACCCACGGCACTGCGGACATCACTCGGCATTCAGCTCGCTCCTGCGCTGGTGGCCTGTAGTGCCTGGTTGAGCGTCAACGGCGGCGAGGGTGATACGCTGGCGAAAATGCTTTTTGGTTATGGACTGCTGCAACTGCTGTTTATGCTACGTCTGATGCCATGGTATCTCTCCCAGCCATTTAATGCTTCATTCTGGAGTTTCTCGTTCGGCGTATCTGCACTGGCAACCACCGGTTTGCATCTGGGGAGTGGCAGCGATAATGGATTTTTCCATACGCTGGCGGTGCCGCTGTTTATCTTTACCAATTTTATTATTGCAATACTGCTCATCCGTACTTTCGCGCTTCTGATGCAGGGAAAATTGTTAGTCAGAACCGAGCGCGCCGTTTTAATGAAAGCAGAGGACAAAGAATGATCATTCGTGACGAAAACTATTTTACTGATAAATATGAATTAACCCGCACACACTCTGAAGTACTGGAAGCGGTGAAAGTGGTTAAACCGGGTAAAACGCTGGATCTGGGCTGTGGCAATGGTCGTAACAGTCTTTACCTGGCAGCCAATGGTTATGATGTTGACGCATGGGATAAAAATGCCATGAGTATCGCCAACGTCGAGCGCATTAAATCCATTGAAAATCTGGATAATTTACACACCCGGGTCGTTGATCTGAATAACCTCACATTTGATGGACAGTACGATTTTATTCTTTCGACTGTGGTGCTGATGTTCCTTGAGGCTAAAACCATCCCCGGGTTGATTGCCAATATGCAACGTTGCACTAAACCTGGTGGTTACAACCTGATTGTGGCGGCGATGGATACCGCTGATTATCCATGTACCGTCGGCTTCCCGTTTGCCTTCAAAGAGGGAGAATTACGTCGATATTACGAAGGCTGGGAGAGGGTGAAATACAATGAAGACGTCGGCGAGCTGCACCGCACCGACGCCAACGGTAATCGTATTAAACTGCGTTTCGCCACGATGCTGGCACGTAAAAAATGACCCGCTAAGAATAAGGCGCGTGAAAATTCCCCACGCTGAGATGATTTACTGTTCTTCTTTTCGGTAAGCATATTTTTTATCGAAGGGATGTGAAATTAATCACAGTAGTCGAAGTTTTTTAGCAGCTTAACTTACTGAAATTTAACTACTGATGATTGACTTAGCCCCTTTTTCGGCATTGACTATGTCGTCTGAAAAGGGGCTGAAAAATTTATTTTCACCAACACTTTTTTTGCCACAACACGAAGCGGCGCTTTTTGCTATAACTTAAAAAGTAATATAATCATCTCAGGAAACTATTCATGCGTACCACATCATTTG
>NZ_CAOLGM010000186.1:0-6074 GCF_948475835.1 uncultured Escherichia sp.
TTTATAAGGCAATTAAATGAAAAGGAATTTATTATCTTCCGCTATTATAGTCGCCATCATGGCCCTCGGTCTGACGGGTTGTGATGATAAAAAAGCCGAAACAGAAACGCCCCCGCCTGCCAATAGTCAACCTGCCGCACCAGCTCCTGAAGCTCCCGTTGCAAAAGCAGAAGCTAAACCTGAAACACCTGCGCAACCGGTGGTCGATGAACAAGCGGTTTTCGACGAAAAAATGGATGTCTATATCAAGTGCTATAACAAGTTACAGATCCCTGTACAGAGCAGTCTGGCGCGTTATGCTGACTGGCTGAAAGATTTTAAACAGGGGCCTACCGGTGAAGAGCGTACTGTTTATGGCATCTACGGCATTAGTGAATCCAACCTCGCTGAGTGTGAAAAAGGCGTAAAAAGTGCTGTGGCGTTAACGCCTGCGCTGCAACCTATTGATGGCGTGGCGGTGAGTTATATCGATGCTGCCGTGGCGTTGGGTAATACCATTAACGAAATGGATAAATATTACACCCAGGAAAATTATAAAGACGATGCGTTTGCGAAAGGGAAAACGCTGCACCAGACATTCTTAAAAAATCTGGAAGCCTTTGAAGCTGTAGCAGAATCTTATCATGCGGCGATTCAGGAAATTAACGATAAGCGCCAGCTTGCGGAACTGAAAAATATTGAAGAAAGAGAAGGGAAAACATTCCACTATTACTCTCTGGCAGTCATGATTTCAGCGAAACAAATTAATAACCTGATATCGCAAGATAAGTTTGATGCAGAAGCGGCAATGAAGAAAGTGTCTGAACTGGAAACGCTGGTGGCGCAGGCCAAAGAAGCGGATAAAGGCGGCATGAATTTCTCGTTTATTAATTCGGCAGGCCAGTATCAACTCGAGGCTAAAAAATACGTTCGCCGCGTCAGAGATAAAGTCCCGTACTCTGACTGGGATAAAGAGCAACTGCAGGACGCAAACTCAAGCTGGATGGTCGACGACTCTTTCCCGAGAGCATTACGCGAGTACAACGAAATGGTTGATGACTATAATAGCCTGCGTTAAACGTTTTTGATGATAAATGCAGTGTCGGATGCGGCGCATCCGACACAGTTCACCCCTTGTGAAGTAACTCCATAAATGCCTCATATCCTGTTAACCCGGCAATAACCTCTACCGGATGCTGACACAATACGCTTGCCAGATAGCTAAATATTTTTAGCTCATGACGCGCATCGGCGGCGGCGCAGGCAATCAACACATGGTTAATGATTTCGTTATTCACCTCGATCGGGTGGGCGAGGGTAATAAAAAATCCACGAAAACGTCGCTCCTGTTCGCTCCAGCAATGTGGGATGGCGAGGCGATTAACAATCAGGTTTTCACCTTCGCCTTCGCGGGCGATGATGCGTTGTGCTTCATCGGCGGTAATATGGTGTTGTGCCACTAATTGCGCACAAATTTGCCGGGTAATATGTTGCCAGCTTTCACCGCGTACATTCGAATAATGAAAACTTCCGGGGGCAGAGAAAAAACGCTCCGGTTGCTGGCGAATAAATGCCGTCGCCAGAAAATGTTTTATTTGTTCGATACCGGCAGCCGTAATGATATTTTTTACGGTGATGTAATTATTTACCGCGTCTTCCAGTAAATAATGGCTATTGTTAATGATCAATAACGGCTCAATCTCTTCGCGAATGGCAACAAGTTCGCTTAAGCTACGGGCAATAATTACCCGACAATTTAAAACATCGCGCTCAATGGCGAGCTGATTAATAGTGGCAATTGCGTTCTGGTCCGAGAGCAAAATGATCGGCTGGCGTTCGTTTTGATGCCGCTCCAGCGCACAGGCAAAATACAAACCGATCAGATCGCTGTCGAAAAGGGGAATATCGAGCTGTTCACGCAGTAGCGTAATAAAGTGCAGACTCATATCAAAGGCCGCAGGCCAGGCGGCTTTCAGGTTATTCATGCTGCTTTGGCGGTGCTCAGCAATCCACACCGGTGCGGCAAGGCAACGTAATAAATGCCCGGTAATGTTCTCAACCAGCTGCGTATCAATAATATTCAATGACGCGATGCCCGGCACCCTTTGCAGCAACCGCTGCACATTATCGGCAGAAATTATCTGCGCTTGCTGATGCTGTTTCTCTATCAAACCTGTCAGGGTTCTTACAGCGTTATCACCAAGAAACAGACCGCTATGTTCAACGATTTGTTTTATCTCGTCACCGGGATATTGCGGCCACTCATCGGTCAGTTGATTACGCAGGGCGTAAATCGCCAGAATCAGGCTGGAGAGATAATCACCCTGCATGAGCGGCCAGCGGTGTTGGTTGTCGCAGGCCGTGGATAAATGCTGAAGGTTGTCTCGTGTTACGCCCGCCAGCGGAATTAAAAACGGATCTTTGCGCAGCAAGTTCGCCAGCAAGATAACGCGCTTCTCTTCTGTCTCATCAATGAAATGGCCCAAACCGGGGCGGCTGGCCAGGCAACAAGCGCGTTCATAACGCTGTTTTAACCGGGGCAGACGCTCTGCGACCCACGTTTCTGGCAAATTAAGCGCCGAGGCGAGTTGCGCACGGGGAGTAAAGGTATTCAGTAATAACAGTGCCAGCAGCCGATCGTCGTTATCGTGCTTTTGCAGCAACTGAAAAAAGCTGCGGCGCTCGAAGATTTCCAGCTGATAGCCCGCACTACCACTGGCGGAAATGCGGGCTTTGCCGTTAAGGGTAAAGTTGAGATAGTCAATATCACGCAGGATGGTCCTGCCTGAAACGCCAGTCTGTTGCGCCAGCTCACCAGGCGTGCGCGGCTGTTGCTCCAGCAGATCGACAATCTTTAACTGGCGTTCGTTTAGCATTAATCCACCTGACGGAACTGGCTAAACGCGTTGACTTTCTCCGCGGTTAAGGTGGTCAGAAAATCCCGTATCAACGTGAGCAGAGCATCGTAATCGGCTTTTGAAATCATGCCGCTGTTAGCGTGCAGATAGCGGGTTGGCAGGCACAGCGCAACAACCGGACGCCCGCCGCCCATCACGTTGTAGCGCCCGCCATCCGTCGCACCGGTTTTCATGGTGGAAAATTGCAGCGGTAAATCGTTATGTGCGGCACAGCTTTTTAACGCCGCCACCAGTTTCTGGTTGGGGAAGTAGCGCTTGTCAAACAGCATCAGCCCCGGCCCCTGGCCCAGTTTCAGCGGGTATTTAATGTTATCAATGCCCGGAACATCACCTGCGACAGCGGTATCCAGCACAATCACCACATCCGGTTTAATGTGTTCCGCCGAGGTTTGTGCCCCGCGTAGCCCAACTTCTTCTTCCACGCTGCCGACGCCATACAGCGTAATTTCGGGATTATTCACCGTCTGCAATAGTTCAGCCATCATTGCGCAGCCGATGCGGTTATCCAGCGCCTTGCCGACCACTTTATCTTCGCCCCAGCAGGCAAAATTGGCTTCCGGGCTAATAAAATCGCCCATCGCCACACCGCGTTTTTCCACCTCATCGCGACTGTTCGCGCCAATATCAATGAACATCTCATCAAATGACAGCGGTTGTTGCTTTTGCTTTTCCGTTAACGCATGAGGCGCGACGGAACCAATCACACCAGGGATTTTCACTCCCTTGTGTGTGCGTATGGTTACCCGGTGGTTGAGCATCGACTGATTCCACCAGCCGCCAATGGTGGTAAAACGCAGAAAACCGCTCTCGTCGATGTGGGTGACCATAAAGCCGACTTCATCCATATGCCCGACAACGGCAACTTTTGGACCTTTATTCCCCTTACGGGCAACAAAGCTGCCCAGACCATCAAAGGTGATTTCATTAACGCAAGGTTCCAGCGTGTTTATCAGGATGTCGCGAACTTCCTGTTCATCGCCGCTGACGGCGCTGGCTTCGCACAACTGTTGCAGTAACTCAATGTTCATGGACAAGCTCCTGTTGCGCGGCTTTCGCTTTGCGGCGTAACCACAATCCTTTCAGGACGATAATGAATGAAATGTTTAGCGCGAGGCCAATCGCCAGCACCAGATAAAACGAACCTACCGGCGACATCAGGCCGATCAGCGGGTCAAAGATACCCAAACCAGGTGCCAGACGTTTGATTCCGAAAGCGATCACCAGCACGCCGGTAATACCGCCCGCCAGCGTATTGGCGGTAATCATCGGTAACGGAGCTGCCAGAGCGTAAGGAATAGCAGGTTCGGTTGCGACTGTGGCACCGACCACAATGGCACTACTGGCAGCCTCTTTTTCCTGTCGGGTAAACAGTTTGGGCGCAATGAACGTCGCAAGACCCGCCGCGACGGGCGGCATCAGCGCGACAACGCCGACGATGGCGTACCAGTCATAAATGTGTTTTTCCAGCAGTGAGAAGCAGAAGAACCAGGCGGTTTTATTGATGGGGCCGCCCATATCGAACGCCAGCATCGCACCGACCAGAAACGCTGCCGCAAATTTCATTGATGGAGGAATGGTGTTCAGGAAGTGCAGCAACCCGCCCATGAGGTCGGACATTACCGGTCCGATAACGTAGTAAGTGAGCACGCCGAAAACCAGCAGAGTAACGAACGGGATCAGCATTGAACCGAGCAGCGGTTGTAATGCTTTGCCAAGGCGCACTTTACGGAACCAGAAGACGAAATAGCCAATCGCCAGCCCCAGCACCACCGCGCCGAGGAATCCCGCACCTGACTGGGTGCCGAGCAGGGCTTTGTCATTCGCCAGATAGCAAACCAGAAACGCCGGAGCGAAAGCGGGTTTATCGGCAATCGACGAGGCAATATAAGCGCCCATGATGGGGATCATAAAGGTGAAGCCGAGATAACCGATGGATTCAACCACCCAGGTAAACGACGGCGCGCCTTTCGACATATCGGTATACGGCAGGCCGAACTGCACCAGCATGTTGGCAAGCGCCACCAGGATACCGCCACCGATAACAAACGGCAGCGCCGCAGAGACGCCCGCCATCAGGTGGCTCATTACGCTGCCGCTTTGTACTTCCTGTTTGCCGAGCTTCACGCCGCTATCTGCGGCAAAAAGCTGCGAGTTTGTTGGTAATTCACTGAAAATCTGGTCGATATTTTTCAACGCCTGGGAGATGGCAATCTCATAAACCTTCTTCCCGGCAAACCGCGCCCGGTCATCGCCGCTCAGGCCACGCCCGGTAGCGAGAATGACGTAATCGGCAGCGGCAATCTCTTCGCTGGATAAGCGGTTTTCAACGCCACTGGACCCTTGAGTTTCCACTTTTATGGTATGGCCGAGAGAACGGGCTTTCTGTTCCAGGGCTTCCGCCACCATGTAGGTGTGAGCGATCCCGGCGGGGCAGTTGGTGATCGCGACAATACGTAAGGATGACTCCATCGCCACTTCCTTATGAGCTGAGGGTTTGATTTAACAAGGCAAACACCTGGTCGGCGTCGCCTCGTCGCAGTTGGTGAATAAAATCCTGGTGGATAATTTTGCGACACAGTGTACCGATGATTTTGACCTGATCCTCTTCGCCGCTTTGCGGCACGCCGAGGCAGATCCAGCAATTGACGTCTTCGCCATCGCTGGCTTTCCAGTCAATAGCCTGCGCTTTGCGGGCGAATAACACGAACGGTTGTTTAACGCAGGCGCTTTTACCGTGCGGCACGGCGATGCCGGAACCAAATCCAGTAGAGTGCATTTTTTCGCGCAGCAGCAGGGTTTGCAGGAACTGGTGTGAGTCGGTGATAAAACCGTTTTGTAACGCCATTGTCGCCAACTGCTTCAGAATGGAATAAGCGCCATTGCCCTGAATATTCAGGTCAATACAGCTTGCAGTAAGAGCTGCCATTAATCGGACTCCATGAAATATATTTTAATCAATTGTAATGGTGGAGCGATTAAGTGATGAGAGGCGATATGTCGGTAAACAATGACAATTTGAGACAGAGTGAAAGGTCAGATTTGCGGAGTAATGCACATAATGGTTATTTAAATAAACCACATGAATCATTAATGAGTTATTCATTATTTTTGTGATTTACTCACAATGCATCGGGGAAATATAAGTTACCGGGATATATTAACTGAAGGTGTAATATG
>NZ_CAOLGM010000187.1:0-5984 GCF_948475835.1 uncultured Escherichia sp.
GCCCTCAACCTTCAATGGTGCAGACTATGCTTACGGATGCGCTGAAACAGCTGTCGAAAGATGAACACCCCATACTGCACAGCGATCAAGGTTGGCAATATCAGATGTCCCGGTGGCAACGATGGTTAAAGGATAGCGGTATAGTCCAGAGTATGTCTCGCCGGGGAAATTGTCTTGATAATGCAGTTATAGAGAGCTTTTTTGGAACATTGAAATCAGAATGTTATTACCTCAATGAATATAAAAATGTGGAGGACTTAAAGCGAGACATCATTGATTACATAAACTATTATAATCAATTGAGGATAAAGGAAAAACTTGGCGGTCTTAGCCCGGTACAATATCGATTGAGTCAGGCTGCATAAGTTGTCCAAGATCTAGGGCGCAGTCCATTTTAATGGACACTATCATGGGCAATGGCTCTGTCACATTAACAACTACAGTTGCTGACCAGCCGGATGGATGATTTTTTCGCAACCAGAAGACGCTGTCTCCGATCCGGCTTACAACAAGTTACACTGTCACAACCGGGACGCGTAACGCCAGCGCGCACATCAACTCATAGCCCACCGTTCCGGCAGCGGCGGCGACATCATCAATTTTGATCTCCTTGCCCCACAGCTCAACCGGCGTACCAATCCCCGCCTGCGGGCAAGGCGTTAAATCGACCGCTAGCATATCCATCGAGACGGTCCCCACCGTCATGGTGCGCACGCCGTCCACTAAAACAGGGGTACCGGTAGGCGCGTGGCGCGGATAACCGTCGGCGTACCCTGCGGCGACAATGCCGATTCGCTGTTCATCGCGCGCAGTATAGCGACCGCCGTAGCCCACACGCTCACCCGCTTTTAGCGTCTGGACACCAATAATCTCACTGCTTAGCGTCATCACCGGACGTAATCCGGTATTGGCGATATCACGCCACTGACCGGACGGCGAAGCGCCATACAAAATAATGCCAGGCCGAACCCAGTCAAAATGCGCTTCCGGGTGCCACAGAGTCGCCGCCGAATTGGACAACGAACGCCGACACTCCAGCCCTTCCGCCGCCTGCTCAATACGCGCCATCGCGCTGGAAATTCCATCAGGATGTTCCGCTTCGGCAAAATGCGACATCAGGGTCATCTCGCCAACATTCGCCATTGCCCGCAACTGCTGCCAGACGGTAAGCACGCGATCGGGCTGGAAGCCCAACCGATTCATCCCACTGTTCACTTTAAGATAAATATCCAACGGTGCTTTTAGCCGCGCATTTTGCAGTGCTTTGAGCTGCCAGTTGCTGTGTACGCAGGTGGTCAGGCGGTGCTGGTCATAAATCTCCAGATCCTGAGCATGGAAAAATCCTTCCAGCATCAGGATCGGCCCCTTCCAGCCGCGCTCACGTAACGTTATTGCCTCTTCCAGGTTAAGTAATGCAAAGCCATCGGTGGCCCCGAGCGCGCTCCAGATACGCTCAATACCATGCCCGTAAGCGTTCGCTTTTACCACCGACCAGACGCGCGCGTGCGGCGCGGCCTGGCGGACAATGGACAGATTCTGTTTTAATGCCTGCAGATCGAGGCTGGCCTGTATCGGACGGGTCATCTCGTTTCCTTAGCTGTGTGCGCCATGTAAATGGCCCGGACGTGATGGCGTAAATCCACGGCTGTAGCGCGCTACGCTTAGATCCTCATATGGGATCGCTGGCGTGCGACCAGAGAGCAGATCGCTTAACAACTGACCGGAACCGCAAGCCATCGTCCAGCCGAGCGTGCCGTGACCGGTATTCAGCCACAGATTTTTAAAGCGTGTACGCCCGACAACCGGCGTACCGTCTGGCGTCATCGGGCGCAAACCCGTCCAGAAAGTCGCCTGCTCGACATGACCGCCGCGTGGATAGAGATCGCGAACCACCATTTCCAGCGTTTCACGACGCGGTTGCAACAGCTCGGTGTTAAAACCAACAATTTCCGCCATTCCGCCAACACGAATGCGGTTATCGAAACGGGTAATGGCGATTTTGTAGGTTTCATCAAGAATGGTGGATACTGGCGCACCATCTTCCTGCGCAATTGGAATAGTCAGCGAGTAGCCTTTCAGCGGATACACCGGAATATCAACAATGCCTTTGAGCATCGCCGTCGAGTAAGAACCAAACGCCATCACATACGCATCGGCCTTAATCACTTCATCGCCACACTTCACGCCGTAGATTTGCTCGCCGTCGCAAAGCAGTTGGTCAACGGGCGTATTAAAGCGGAATTTAACCCCCGCCTGCTCTGCCATCCGCGCCAGATTCTGGGTAAACAGCTGGCAGTCTCCGGTTTCATCATTGGGCAGTTGCAGACCACCCGTCAGTTTGTGCGCTACTTCTGCCAGCGCGGGCTCCACTTCCGCCAGGCGGCTGGATTCCAGCAGCTGATACGGTACGCCGGCATCTTCCAGCACGGCGATATCGCGGGTCGCATTTTCATACTGTTGTTCGGTACGGAACAGTTGCAGCGTCCCACCCTGACGCCCTTCATACTGAATATTGGTTTCGGCGCGCAATGCTTTCAGGCAATCACGGCTGTATTCCGCCAGACGCACCATCCGCCCTTTGTTTTCCATGTAGTGGCTGGTGTCGCAGTTACGTAACATTTGCCACATCCATTTCAACTGGAACTGCGTACCGTCGAGACGAACCGCCAGCGGCGCATGGCGCTGGAACATCCATTTAATCGCTTTTAAAGGCACACCTGGTGCCGCCCACGGTGCAGCATATCCGGGGGAGATTTGCCCGGCATTCGCGGCGCTGGTTTCCAGGGCGGCCCCCGGCTCCCGATCAATGACGGTGACCTCATGTCCTGCCTGATTTAAGTACCAGGCGCTGGCAACGCCTACCACACCACTTCCCAGTATGACAACTCGCATAGCCACTCCGATAACGGTAGATACAGTAAAAGAATAATAATCTAATTACATCTTGATAACTCAGTTGAAAATATTATTCAACATACGGCTTTTTTATGGTGAGCTGGCTCACATCTCCCTGACTCTGCGGCAATATGGCGTCTTTAGTATCTCCTGCTGAACGCCCTTTTTATCCAGCATAAAATTCCGTTCAGAAGCGGATTAGTGGCACTCTGATAATAAGAAATCGCAAAGAAAAAAATTCTCCGGCGACGCGGTTTTTAACAGGTGTTCTATGCTTGAAATGAGGTGCTCCACACAGAGAGCGCCGACAACAATGAGGTGCGCGTATGGCGACGATCGATTCTATGAATAAGGACACCACACGTTTGAGCGATGGACCCGACTGGACGTTCGACCTGCTGGATGTTTATCTGGCAGAGATAGACCGGGTGGCGAAACTCTACCGGCTGGATACCTACCCGCACCAGATTGAAGTGATAACCTCAGAACAGATGATGGATGCCTACTCCAGCGTCGGCATGCCAATTAACTATCCGCACTGGTCATTCGGTAAAAAGTTTATCGAGACTGAACGGCTGTATAAGCACGGTCAGCAAGGACTGGCCTATGAAATCGTCATTAACTCTAACCCGTGTATCGCTTACCTGATGGAAGAGAACACCATTACCATGCAGGCGCTGGTGATGGCACACGCCTGCTATGGGCATAACTCTTTCTTTAAAAACAATTACTTATTCCGCAGTTGGACCGACGCCAGTTCGATTGTCGATTATCTGATTTTTGCCCGTAAATATATTACCGAGTGCGAAGAACGTTATGGCGTTGATGAAGTAGAACGGCTTCTGGACTCGTGCCACGCGCTGATGAACTACGGCGTGGACCGGTACAAACGCCCGCAAAAAATCTCGCTGCAAGAAGAGAAAGCCCGGCAGAAAAGTCGCGAAGAGTATCTACAAAGTCAGGTCAATATGCTCTGGCGTACCCTGCCGAAGCGCGAGGAAGAGAAAACGGTTGCTGAAGCGCGCCGCTATCCGTCCGAACCACAAGAAAACCTGCTCTATTTTATGGAGAAAAATGCGCCACTGCTGGAATCATGGCAGCGTGAAATCCTGCGTATTGTGCGTAAGGTGAGCCAGTATTTTTATCCGCAAAAACAGACTCAGGTGATGAACGAAGGCTGGGCGACCTTCTGGCACTATACCATCCTTAACCATCTGTATGATGAAGGGAAAGTAACGGAACGTTTTATGCTGGAGTTTTTGCACAGCCACACCAATGTGGTCTTCCAGCCCCCCTATAACAGCCCGTGGTACAGCGGCATCAACCCGTATGCCCTCGGGTTCGCCATGTTCCAGGATATTAAACGGATTTGTCAGTCGCCAACGGAAGAAGACAAATACTGGTTCCCGGATATCGCCGGTTCCGACTGGCTGGAAACGCTGCATTTCGCGATGCGTGATTTCAAAGATGAGAGTTTTATCAGCCAGTTTCTGTCACCGAAAGTGATGCGTGATTTCCGCTTCTTCACCGTGCTGGATGATGATCGGCATAATTATCTGGAGATTTCCGCTATTCATAATGAAGAAGGTTATCGGGAGATCCGTAACCGGTTATCGTCGCAATATAACTTAAGTAATCTGGAGCCGAATATTCAGATCTGGAACGTGGATTTGCGCGGCGACCGTTCGCTGACGCTGCGTTACATTCCACATAATCGCGCACCGCTGGATCGGGGGCGCAAAGAAGTGCTGAAGCATGTGCATCGCCTGTGGGGATTTGATGTGATGCTCGAACAGCAAAACGAAGACGGCAGCATCGAGTTGCTGGAACGTTGCCCGCCAAGAATGGGAAATCTGTAAAAACAACAAAAAACCCCTCGTTTGAGGGGTTTGCTCTTTAAACGGAAGGGATTATCGCCCCTGAATGGCTAAATCACCCGGCAGATTTTTCTGCATCCGGTGCCAAATCTCGCCACTCTCATGCCCATAGCGACGCACTGTTTCGTACACCTGATCGTGCGCGCCTTCACTGCACAACGCCGACAGTTTGTGGTAGAAGCCCAGCGCCAGACTGCGCGCTTCCGGATTGGCGAAATAGTGACGACCAATGCGCGTATACAGCCCTTTCATCCCGTTAAGGATCAGACCGTAAATCGGGTTGCCGGAAGCAAACGCCAGGCCGCGGAATATGTTGTAATCCAGCTCGGCAAAGGCATCGGCGTGATCGGCCACTTCATTAGCGGTAGCCAGCACTTCCTGCGCTTTATCGGGATGCTGACGAAACGCGGTGCGAATAAAAATAGTGGAAATATTGGTACGCACCGACAGCAAATTATCAATAAGCTGCGGCACACTTTCGTGATCCAGTCGCGCCAGTGTTTCAAGGATATTTAAACCAGAGGTTTCCCAGAAATTATTCACCTTCGTCGGCTTGCCATGTTGAATGGTCAACCAGCCATCTCGTGCCAGACGCTGTAACACTTCACGTAACGTAGTACGCGTTACGCCAATTAATTCTGAAAGTTCACGTTCTGCGGGCAAAATAGTCCCGGGAGGGAAGCGGTTATTCCAGATACTTTCAATAATGTACTCTTCCGCGAAACCCGCCGGGCTTTGCGCCTTAATGACCATAGTGAGATTTCCATAACACAGCAAAACAAAGTTGGACTCATCATACCAGAGGGCTAACTACGCTGATAGCAGACAAAAAGAAGAAAAAAGGGATCAAGGCTTCATTTTCCGCATCTCTTTCCCCTTGACTATCAAGACTTGCCTCACTCCTGCCTGACCGTTAAGCTTTGCGTTTAAACATAAAAACATCATTGATTATTTGTAAGGTAAGGGAAACCATCATGGAGATCTCCTGGGGCCGCGCGCTATGGCGCAATTTTTTGGGCCAGTCCCCCGACTGGTACAAACTCGCCCTCATCATTTTCTTAATCGTAAACCCGTTAATTTTCCTCATCAGCCCTTTCGTCGCGGGCTGGTTGCTGGTAGCGGAATTTATTTTCACTCTGGCGATGGCCCCTGAAATGCTACCCGCTGCTCCCCGGTGGTCTGTTGGCTATCGAAGCGGTATTCATCGGCATG
>NZ_CAOLGM010000188.1:0-5938 GCF_948475835.1 uncultured Escherichia sp.
AGAAAACTGGCCGATTTTCTCTGCACTGGAGGGATAATACAAGGCCTGATAAGACGCGGCAGCGTCGCATCAGGCATCGTGCACCGAATGCCGGATGCGGCGTGAACGCCTTATCCGTCCTACAATGCCTGATACACGGCATTGTGAAACGGACTCAGCGCCAGGATCACCGCCTGGTGATAGACGCTGGCGCGAGTGAGTTTCCCGGCGGTAAACACGCCGATCGCCCCTTCCTTACGACCAATCTCATCAATACCGGTATAACGCGACATCACGGGACCAAGCGCCTCACCTTCACGCACTTTCTGCAGAATCACCGCAGGTAACGGCAAAGTAGCCGAACGCGCCTCGCCGCGCTGGCTGGTGTTTTCAATCACCACCCAACTGAAAGTGCTGTCACCATCGATGCCAGCTTCAATCGCCACCCAAAAATCAGCCTCTGGAAGTAAACGGCGGGCATTTGCTACCCGATTTCGTGCGCCAGCGCGCGTTTCCTCACTGCCAAAGGGTTGTTCCGGTACACCGCTCTCGACGGCAACGGATGCAATATGGCAGGATCCTTCGCCGAAGATCTCGTGAAATGCCTGCAGAATGGCCTGAATTTTAGCGGGATTGGTGGTCGCACAGACAACTTGGTGCATAATCAGCATTACTCAGAAAATTAACGTTACAGCAGTATACGGAAAAAAAGCATGTTACAGGTATACCTAGTCCGCCACGGTGAAACGCAGTGGAACGCCGAGCGACGTATTCAGGGCCAGTCTGACAGCCCGCTGACCGCCAAAGGTGAGCAACAGGCGATGCAGGTGGCAACCCGTGCCAAAGAGCTTGGCATTACGCATATCATCAGTAGCGATTTAGGACGCACCCGGCGTACGGCGGAAATCATCGCCCAGGCCTGCGGCTGTGACATCATCTTTGATTCTCGCCTGCGTGAATTAAACATGGGTGTGCTGGAAAAAAGACATATCGATTCTCTGACCGAAGAAGAAGAGAACTGGCGTCGGCAGCTGGTCAATGGCACCGTTGACGGGCGTATTCCTGAAGGCGAGTCAATGCAGGAGCTCAGCGATCGCGTCAATGCGGCACTGGAATCTTGCCGGGACTTACCGCAGGGAAGCCGACCGCTGCTGGTGAGCCATGGTATTGCACTGGGATGTCTGGTGAGTACGATTCTCGGATTACCAGCATGGGCAGAGCGCCGCTTACGTCTGCGTAACTGTTCTATTTCGCGCGTGGATTATCAGGAAAGCCTGTGGCTGGCGTCTGGCTGGGTTGTTGAAACCGCAGGGGACATCTCACATCTGGACGCCCCTGCATTAGATGAGTTGCAGCGTTAACGACGGATCGGAATCAGCAGTTCACAGCGCAGATTAATTGGGCGATCTCCCGCTTTGGCATCTTCTGCCGGGTAGTATCGCTCAATATCCTGACCTTTACGGCGCGTCAGATTGAGCATTGGCATGCACGTTCCGTATACCGTCAGGATAAACTCCTGCACGCCGGTTCCCAGACCTTCATAGGTAAACATCACATATTCGCCGCCCTGCAGCATCACCGGATGCCCCGTCAGTACATAGCCATCTGCCTGATCCTGGGCTAACGCGGTGGTATAGAATACTTCTTGTTCGTCGTCTTTATCCTGACTCGGACGCGTTTCATTCAGGCCGTAGAGCACTGGCGGAATGGTCGGCGCGTTGCCGAGAAAATCGTGCCAGAACTGATAACGCATTTCATGGCGGAAATCAGAGATTTGCTCCAGCGAACAGGAGTAGCTCTGGGTAACACCAATCAGCGGCGTATCTTCCAGGGTGACAAATTTGTGCTCTGGCATAGTGAATTCACCCAGACGTAGCGGCGGGCGAATACCAAAGGCGCTCCATTCAGGAGAACGGCGGTAAAGTGCAGGAGTCTGGGCAAACTGCTTCTTGAATGCGCGGGTAAATGTCTGTTGAGAGTCGAAGCGGTATTGCAGCGCGATGTCCAGAATCGGACGCGCAGTCAGGCGTAGTGCGACCGCCGATTTCGACAAACGACGAGCACGAATATACGCGCCAATAGCATGGCCAGTGACATCTTTAAACATTCTCTGTAAGTGCCACTTGGAATAACCTGCTTTCGCCGCTACATTGTCGAGCGACAGGGGCTGATCCAGATGACCTTCCAGCCAGATTAAAAGGTCGCGAATAATGCCGGCCTGATCCATAAAATATCCTCATCCTTTCAACAACGAGCACCTGACATCAGGTAATTGGATAATAGCATTTTTTGCTGTTTTAGCATTCAGTGTTTTTTTCTTAGTAGAGTATGTTTTAGGGCTTGACGGAAATAAAAGTATTGAGATTTTGTTCTTAATCAATATGTTATTTACCGTGACGAACTAATTGCTCGTGTAATAGATAAAAATGGTAACAATATGAAATACAAGCATTTGATCCTGTCTTTAAGCCTGATAATGCTGGGGCCATTGGCTCATGCAGAAGAGATTGGTTCGGTCGACACCGTATTTAAAATGATCGGCCCGGATCACAAAATTGTTGTGGAAGCCTTTGACGATCCCGATGTGAAAAATGTCACCTGTTATGTGAGCCGGGCGAAAACCGGGGGTATTAAAGGGGGATTGGGCCTGGCGGAAGATACCTCCGATGCGGCCATTTCTTGTCAGCAAGTCGGGCCGATTGAACTGTCGGATCGTATTAAAAACGGCAAAGCTCAGGGCGAGGTAGTATTCAAAAAACGTACGTCCCTGGTCTTTAAGTCGTTACAGGTCGTGCGCTTTTATGATGCTAAACGCAACGCGCTCGCTTATCTGGCTTACTCCGACAAAGTTGTAGAAGGTTCGCCGAAAAACGCGATTAGCGCGGTTCCTGTCATGCCGTGGCGGCAATAACAGAGGCGATTTATGCAACGGGAAACGGTCTGGTTAGTGGAAGATGAGCAAGGGATAGCCGACACGCTGGTCTACATGTTGCAGCAGGAAGGTTTTGCCGTCGAGGTCTTTGAGCGAGGCTTGCCGGTGCTGGATAAAGCTCGCCAGCTGGTTCCCGACGTCATAATTCTCGACGTTGGTTTGCCTGATATCAGCGGCTTTGAATTGTGCCGCCAGTTACTGGCGCTCCATCCGGCGTTACCTGTACTGTTCCTGACGGCCCGAAGTGAAGAGGTCGATCGCCTGCTTGGGCTGGAAATTGGCGCTGACGACTATGTGGCTAAACCGTTTTCACCCCGCGAAGTGTGCGCCAGGGTGCGCACCTTACTGCGTCGGGTGAAGAAGTTCTCGTCGCCGTCTCCCGTCATCCGTATTGGTCATTTTGAATTGAATGAACCCGCGGCGCAGATCAGCTGGTTTGACACGCCATTAACGCTGACGCGGTATGAGTTTTTATTGCTGAAGACGTTACTCAAGTCGCCAGGCCGCGTCTGGTCCCGCCAGCAACTGATGGATAGCGTGTGGGAAGATGCGCAGGACACCTATGATCGCACCGTTGATACCCACATTAAAACGTTGCGTGCCAAGCTGCGCGCCATCAATCCCGATCTTTCACCGATTAATACTCATCGCGGCATGGGATATAGCCTGAGGGGCCTGTAATGCGTATCGGCATGCGGTTGCTGCTGGGCTATTTTTGTCAAAGAAGTTAAACCGGGCGTGCGAAGAGCAACGGAGGGGACGTTGATCGACACCGCAACGTTGCTGGCGGAGCTGGCGCGTCCCGATTTGCTCTCTGGGGACCCAACGCATGGGCAACTGGCGCAGGCGTTTAATCAGCTACAACATCGCCCGTTTCGCGCCAATATCGGTGGCATTAACAAAGTGCGCAATGAATATCATGTCTATATGACCGATTCGCAGGGTAAAGTATTGTTCGATTCGGCAAATAAAGCCGTTGGGCAGGATTATTCGCGCTGGAATGACGTCTGGCTAACGTTGCGTGGTCAGTATGGTGCGCGCAGCACGTTGCAAAATCCTGCCGATCCCGAAAGTTCGGTGATGTATGTTGCCGCGCCGATTATGGACGGCTCGCGGCTTATTGGCGTTTTGAGCGTAGGCAAACCGAACGCGGCGATGGCTCCGGTCATTAAACGCAGCGAGCGGCGAATTTTATGGGCCAGCGCCATTTTGTTGGGGATCGCACTGGTGATTGGCGCAGGCATGGTTTGGTGGATCAACCGCTCCATTGCCCGGCTCACTCGCTATGCTGATTCCGTCACTGACAATAAGCCCGTTCCTCTTCCCGATCTCGGTAGTAGCGAGCTGCGTAAACTCGCGCAGGCGCTGGAAAGTATGCGCGTGAAGCTGGAAGGGAAAAACTATATTGAGCAGTATGTTTATGCGTTAACCCATGAGCTAAAAAGCCCACTGGCGGCGATTCGTGGCGCGGCGGAAATTTTACGCGAAGGTCCGCCGCCTGAAGTAGTGGCTCGTTTTACTGACAACATTCTGACGCAAAATGCGCGAATGCAGGCACTGGTGGAAACGTTACTACGCCAGGCAAGACTGGAGAATCGTCAGGAAGTCGTTTTGACTGCTGTTGATGTGGCGGCATTATTCCGCCGCGTCAGCGAAGCGCGCACCGTGCAGTTGGCAGAAAAAAACATCACTCTACATGTTACGCCCACCGAGGTTAATGTTGCTGCTGAACCGGCGTTACTGGATCAGGCGCTGGGGAATTTACTGGATAACGCCATCGATTTTACCCCCGAGAGCGGTCGTATAACGCTAAGCGCCGAAGTGGATCAGGAACACGTCACGCTTAAGGTGCTGGATACCGGTAGTGGTATTCCTGACTACGCGCTGTCACGTATTTTTGAACGCTTTTACTCTTTGCCGCGTGCAAATGGGCAAAAAAGCAGCGGTCTGGGGTTGGCGTTCGTCAGTGAGGTCGCCCGTTTGTTTAACGGCGAAGTCACGCTGCGCAACGTGCAGGAAGGTGGCGTGCTGGCCTCGCTTCGACTTCACCGTCACTTCACATAGCTTCAAATTCTTCCCACATAGCCTTCGTATCCTGCTGCCATTGCAAAGGAGAAGACTATGTTGAAATCCCCCCTGTTCTGGAAAATGACCACCCTGTTTGGTGCAGTATTGCTGTTGTTGATTCCGATAATGCTGATTCGGCAGGTGATTGTCGAACGTGCCGATTACCGTAGCGATGTGGAAGATGCGATTCGCCAAAGTACCAGCGGGCCGCAAAAACTCGTTGGGCCGCTCATCGATATTCCTGTGACCGAGCTTTATACGGTGCAGGAAGACGATAAAACCGTGGAGCGGAAACGAAGTTTTATCCATTTTTGGTTACCTGAGTCATTGATGGTTGATGGCAATCAGAACGTTGAAGAACGCAAGATAGGGATTTATACCGGTCAGGTCTGGCACAGTGATTTAACGCTAAAAGCCGATTTCGATGTTTCGCGTCTTAGCGAACTTGACGCACCAAATATCACCTTAGGCAAGCCATTTATTGTGATTAGCGTCGGGGATGCGCGTGGTATTGGTGTGGTGAAAGCGCCTGAAGTTAACGGAACAGCGCTGACCATCGAACCCGGTACCGGGTTAGAGCAAGGCGGGCAGGGCGTGCATATCCCTTTACCCGAAGGGGACTGGCGCAAGCAGAACCTGAAGCTGAATATGGCCCTGAATTTAAGCGGTACCGGCGATCTTTCTGTGGTGCCTGCCGGGCGTAATAGCGAAATGACCTTAACCAGCAACTGGCCGCATCCCAGTTTTTTAGGTGATTTTTTGCCAGCCAAACGGGAAGTTAGCGAGTCAGGTTTTCAGGCGCAATGGCAAAGCAGCTGGTTTGCAAATAATCTCGGTGAGCGTTTTGCTTCAGGCAATGATACCGGCTGGGAAAACTTCCCCGCGTTTAGCGTCGCAGTGACGACGCCAGCCGATCAATACCAATTAACTGACCGGGCGACTAAGTATGCCATTCTGCTG
>NZ_CAOLGM010000189.1:0-5843 GCF_948475835.1 uncultured Escherichia sp.
GATTAACATTTTAATATAACGAGTTACATTTAGTTACATGTTTAACACTTGATTTAAGATTTGTAATGGCTAGATTGAAATCAGATGTAATCCATTAGTTTTATATTTTACCCATTTAGGGCTGATTTATTACTACACACAGCAGTGCAACATCTGTCAGTACTTCTGGTGCTTCTATTTTAGAGGCAGCTGTCAGGTGTGCGATCAATAAAAAAAGCGGGGTTTCATCATGTTTAATGAAGTCCATAGTATTCATGGTCATACATTATTGTTGATCACTAAACCGTCTTTGCAAGCGACAGCTCTCTTGCAGCACCTTAAACAATCGCTGGCAATTACAGGAAAATTACATAATATTCAACGTTCTCTGGACGATATATCTTCAGGCTCTATTATTCTTCTGGATATGATGGAAGCAGATAAAAAGCTTATCCATTATTGGCAGGATACTTTGAGCAGGAAAAACAACAATATCAAAATATTGTTGCTAAATACGCCTGAAGATTACCCGTACCGCGACATTGAAAACTGGCCTCATATCAACGGCGTTTTTTATGCCATGGAGGATCAAGAACGTGTTGTCAATGGGTTGCAAGGCGTCCTGCGCGGCGAATGCTACTTTACGCAAAAGCTTGCCAGTTACCTGATTACACATTCTGGTAACTATCGTTATAACAGCACGGAATCAGCCCTCCTTACTCATCGGGAAAAAGAGATCCTGAATAAGCTGCGTATCGGCGCGTCTAATAACGAGATCGCTCGTTCGTTGTTCATCAGCGAAAATACGGTTAAAACGCATCTTTATAATCTTTTCAAGAAGATAGCCGTAAAAAACCGGACACAAGCGGTTTCCTGGGCAAACGATAACCTCAGGCGATAAAGCCATGAAACGTTATTTACGCTGGATTGTGGCGGCAGAATTTCTGTTCGCCGCAGGGAATCTTCACGCCGTTGAGGTAGAAGTCCCGGGATTGTTAACTGACCATACTGTTTCATCTATTGGCCATGATTTTTACCGAGCCTTTAGTGATAAATGGGAAAGTGACTATACGGGTAACTTAACGATTAATGAAAGGCCCAGTGCACGATGGGGAAGCTGGATCACTATAACGGTCAATCAGGACGTTATTTTCCAGACTTTTTTATTTCCGTTGAAAAGAGACTTCGAGAAAACTGTCGTCTTTGCACTGATTCAAACTGAAGAAGCACTAAATCGTCGCCAGATAAATCAGGCGTTATTAAGTACGGGCGATTTGGCGCATGATGAATTCTAAATAAAAAATTGTTCGGAGGCTGCAATGCGTGTCAAACATGCAGTAGTTCTACTCATGCTTATTTCGCCATTAAGTTGGGCTGGAACCATGACTTTCCAGTTCCGTAATCCAAACTTTGGTGGTAACCCAAATAATGGCGCTTTTTTATTAAATAGCGCTCAGGCCCAAAACTCTTATAAAGATCCGAGCTATAACGATGACTTTGGTATTGAAACACCCTCAGCGTTAGATAACTTTACTCAGGCCATCCAGTCACAAATTTTAGGTGGGCTACTGTCGAATATTAATACCGGTAAACCGGGCCGCATGGTGACCAACGATTATATTGTTGATATTGCTAACCGCGATGGTCAATTGCAGTTGAACGTGACAGATCGTAAAACCGGACAAACCTCGACCATCCAGGTTTCGGGTTTACAAAATAACTCAACCGATTTTTAAGCCCCAGCTTCATAAGGAAAATAATCATGCAGCGCTTATTTCTTTTGGTTGCCGTCATGTTACTGAGCGGATGCTTAACCGCCCCGCCTAAAGAAGCCGCCAGACCGACATTAATGCCTCGAGCTCAGAGCTACAAAGATTTGACCCATCTGCCAGCGCCGACGGGTAAGATCTTTGTTTCGGTATACAACATTCAGGACGAAACCGGGCAATTTAAACCCTACCCGGCAAGTAACTTCTCCACTGCTGTTCCGCAAAGCGCCACGGCAATGCTGGTCACGGCATTGAAAGATTCTCGCTGGTTTATACCGCTGGAGCGCCAGGGCTTACAAAACCTGCTTAACGAGCGCAAGATTATTCGTGCGGCACAAGAAAACGGCACGGTTGCCATTAATAACCGAATCCCGCTGCAATCTTTAACGGCGGCAAATATTATGGTTGAAGGTTCGATTATCGGTTATGAAAGCAACGTTAAATCGGGCGGTGTTGGGGCAAGATATTTTGGGATCGGTGCAGACACGCAATACCAGCTCGATCAGATTGCCGTGAACCTGCGCGTCGTCAATGTGAGTACCGGTGAGATCCTCTCCTCGGTGAACACCAGTAAGACGATACTTTCCTATGAAGTTCAGGCCGGGGTTTTCCGCTTTATTGACTACCAGCGCTTGCTGGAAGGGGAAGTGGGTTACACCTCAAACGAACCCGTTATGCTGTGTCTGATGTCGGCTATCGAAACAGGGGTCATTTTCCTGATTAATGATGGTATCGACCGTGGTCTGTGGGATTTGCAGAACAAAGCAGAACGGCAGAACGACATTCTGGTGAAATACCGCCATATGTCGGTTCCACCGGAATCCTGACAGATAAAAAAGCCGGAATTATCATCCGGCATTTTACTGTTTAAGCGAAAGCGTGAGTGCCCCTCACGCTTTATTTTTGATTTCCTGCTCACGGTGAGCCGTCTTTGCACTACGCGCCGCCAGCCACAGGCCGCTGTTTTTCATTGCGTAACCAAATACCAGCCCAAGCGCCAGCGAAGGTAACACCAGTTTCCAGTCACCCTGCCCGGCAAACGTCGCGCATGCGCCTATAAACGTCCCCGGAACAAATGAAAGCAGCAGCTGTTTGGCCTGAATACACATCAGAAACGCCACAATACCGGTTATGACATAACCGAGAATTTCCAGATGTGGTGCCAGTGCACTACCGTAAATAATGACCATCGCCCACACCACGCCACTAATCAGGGTTGCAGCGGAGA
The DNA here is from genome assembly GCF_948475835.1 of uncultured Escherichia sp. Taxonomy (NCBI): domain Bacteria; kingdom Pseudomonadati; phylum Pseudomonadota; class Gammaproteobacteria; order Enterobacterales; family Enterobacteriaceae; genus Escherichia; species uncultured Escherichia sp. The sequence goes on from NZ_CAOLGM010000189.1 coordinate 2,977, forward strand.
TCGCCAGCCCTTTCAGCCCACCTTGCGGGCAAGCAAAGTAGGCCGTACAGCCCAGGAAGCCCGCCCAGCTTAGTAAGCCCAGGGAAACAGCCACCCATCCCCAGATACCGGAGAGAATGCCTGTTGTGATTGCAATAGAGAGAAGTATGTTCATGCCGCGCATGATAGCAGAAAACGCGGCCATGAATGAGATCGAGCACACATTTTATGCAACAACAAATTATCTGTTGCAGTTATGAGTGACGATGATCACATTTACTCTTCAGAATCTTCTTCCAGCTCGTCCCACATTGCACTAATGGCATCACGGGTTAGCGGTGCCATGGTGCGCCAGAAAGGCGTGGTTGCATGGGCCTCCACTTTGCCGAGGAACGCACCACACCAGGGTAACAGATACTCACTGAACAGTGTTTCCAGTGCTTCGCTCTCATCTTCCGTTGACTGATCTTCCAGCCAGGAAGCCGCAAGCAGCAATGTGCCGATGTGATCGGCTGGCGTATCCGCCAGTGGCATCCCTCGTTCGGAAAGAAAAGCGCGCACTTCCGCTTCCGTTGCGTCCTCAACCCATGCGCTACGATATGGCGGCACGGCACATTCATCGCCGATAAACAACGCATTGTAATCGGCAGAGACTTGCGCCATATCACAGCTTTTCTGTAAACGCGTCAGTAACTCATCCTGCTCCAGTGGCCAGTTCGCAGCCAGTTTCCCCTCACGAATCAGGGTAAACAGCGGCACCAGTAAAGGATCTTGCGGTTGGCGGTAATAGAGCGAACCCAGCACACGACAGAGGATAGAAAACTCGTTCATTAATATATTTCCATTACTAGTAATTAAAGGTCTGCAAATTCCGCAATCGGTGCCATACCGCGAGATTCAAGGAAGTTCAGTAAGCGGCGCGGAGAAACATTCAAAATGCGCTCTGGCGGAAAATCTACCGCGTCGAGGATTTTAAGACACTCTTCAAATTCCCCCATGGTAAACGCGGTGTGAGAATCCGAGCCTAATGCCACCCAACCTCCAGCATCACGTACCGCTGCGGCTACCGCACGACAGTTGTCTTCACTGCCCTTACGTGAGTGTAAAAATGAAGAATTATTGATTTCCAGCGCCACCTGATGTTTCGCGGCTGCTTCAGCAACGGCTTTCACATCTATTTCATATTTGGGATTTCCGGGATGGCTTATTATATGCACATTGCCGCTGGCGATAGTGGCGATCATCGCTTGTGTATTGGTCGCTTTGTCATGTGGTGCAAAAACCGGCTCATGAAAACCGGCAATAATCAGATCCAGCGAGTCAAACATTTTACCGCTGCAATCAATTTCACCATCAACATTTTTAATGTTAGCTTCGATGCCGCGCAGGATCCCTACCCCATCAACCACTCGCGGCCAGATACGCATGTTAATGAAGTGCCAGTGATGCGGAGCATCTTCCATATCCGGGCCATGATCGGTGATCGCAAAAAGTTTAATGCCCTTTTGTTTGGCCTGGGCAATGTAATCACTCAATGTGCTATATGCATGTGTGCTGGCAACGGTATGCATATGAAGGTCGACGGGATACATAACTCTCTCCTGTATTCAATTCCCGCCAAGGATAGCAGGAATCCTGATGCTTTATTAGTAGCCGCGTGCGCGGTCGACTTGCCCGCAGACCCTCTCCCCTTTTTCGAGCTGGGCAATGGTGCGAGAAATGTACTCCACAGCTTCAGCGGGACGGGTAATCGCGGCGACATGTGGTGTTATCGTCACGCGTGGATGTTGCCAGAGCGGACTTTCAGGCGGTAAGGGTTCACGATTAAAAACATCCAAGCATGCGCCTTTAACTTTCCCGCTATCCAGCGCCGCGAGCAGGTCATCTTCCACAACATGAACACCACGCGCCAGGTTGAGGAGATACGCGCCATCCGGTAATTTTTCGAGTAATTGTTGATTAATAATGCCGACGGTTTCAGGGGTATTCGGTAACAAATTAATCAATACCCGACATTGGCTCAGAAATGCAGACAGTTCTTCCCGTCCGGCAAAGCTTTGCACGCCAGGCCACGATTTACGGGTTCGACTCCAGCAACGCAGCGGAAAGCGCCAGGTTTGCAGACTCTGAGCAACTTTACTGCCCAGTACGCCTGCGCCCAAAATGCCGATGGTAAAATCTTCCCGATGATATTCCGGCAGCGGTTGCCAATGCGAACTATTTTGCTGGATGCGATAATCGTCAAAACGTCGAAACCAATGCAGCACCTGACTGACAGCATATTCCTGCATTTGCTCGCCCATACCGGTATCTTCCAGGCGAAAAAGTGGAACAGAAGGGTTCAGCATTTCAGGGTGTGCCTGTAGCTTGCTCAAAATAGAATCAACACCGGCCCCGAGTGCGAACACCGCTTTAAGATCGCGCCCTGCCAGCATTTCAACAGGAGGATGCCAGACTAAAGCATAATCAGCAGAGTCATTATCTCCGCTTTTCCACGCTCTGACTCTTGCCTGAGGAATAGCTTTGCGCAGTGCCTCAATCCACCATTGGGTATCGAACGTTGGGTGATAAAAGATGATATCCATACTGACTCCCGAAAAGCGTTGTGCGAAATTTATTCGCACTTATCGTTATGATCTACAAAGGCCACCAGCATAACAAATCCGTGGTCGGTGGCAAAAAAAGCAGATTTCGCTTATTAAAACCACACATTGATTGAAGTTTGAATAAACGCGCGATTTTTTCAAAAAGTTTGTTGACCTCAGGTCATGATTTCCCTAAATTAGCGCCCGTTCCAGCAAGACAGGAACGACAATTTGGTGAGGTGTCCGAGTGGCTGAAGGAGCACGCCTGGAAAGTGTGTATACGGCAACGTATCGGGGGTTCGA
>NZ_CAOLGM010000190.1:0-5434 GCF_948475835.1 uncultured Escherichia sp.
GTTAGATATAGTCGAACTGTCGCGCTTACAGTTTGCCTTGACCGCGATGTACCACTTCCTTTTTGTGCCACTGACGCTCGGTATGGCGTTCCTGCTGGCCATTATGGAAACGGTCTACGTCCTCTCCGGCAAACAGATTTATAAAGATATGACCAAGTTCTGGGGCAAGTTGTTTGGTATCAACTTCGCTCTGGGTGTGGCTACCGGTCTGACCATGGAGTTCCAGTTCGGGACTAACTGGTCTTACTATTCCCACTATGTAGGGGATATCTTCGGTGCGCCGCTGGCAATCGAAGGTCTGATGGCCTTCTTCCTCGAATCCACCTTTGTAGGTCTGTTCTTCTTCGGTTGGGATCGTCTGGGTAAAGTTCAGCATATGTGTGTCACCTGGCTGGTGGCGCTCGGTTCAAACCTGTCCGCACTGTGGATTCTGGTTGCGAACGGCTGGATGCAAAACCCAATCGCGTCCGATTTCAACTTTGAAACTATGCGTATGGAGATGGTGAGCTTCTCCGAGCTGGTGCTTAACCCGGTTGCTCAGGTGAAATTCGTTCACACTGTAGCGTCTGGTTATGTGACTAGCGCGATGTTCATCCTCGGTATCAGCGCATGGTATATGCTGAAAGGTCGTGACTTCGCCTTCGCTAAACGCTCCTTTGCTATCGCTGCCAGCTTCGGTATGGCTGCTGTTCTGTCTGTTATTGTTCTGGGTGATGAATCCGGCTACGAAATGGGCGACGTGCAGAAAACCAAACTGGCTGCTATTGAAGCCGAGTGGGAAACGCAACCTGCGCCTGCTGCCTTTACTCTGTTCGGCATTCCTGATCAGGAAGAGGAGACGAACAAATTTGCGATTCAGATCCCTTACGCACTGGGCATCATTGCAACGCGTTCCGTGGATACCCCGGTTATCGGCCTGAAAGAGCTGATGGTGCAGCATGAAGAACGCATTCGTAACGGGATGAAGGCGTACTCTCTGCTCGAACAACTGCGTTCTGGTTCTACCGACCAGGCGGTTCGTGACCAGTTCAATAGCATGAAGAAAGACCTCGGTTACGGTCTGCTGCTGAAACGCTATACGCCAAACGTGGCTGATGCGACTGAAGCGCAGATTCAACAGGCAACCAAAGACTCCATCCCGCGTGTAGCGCCGCTGTACTTTGCGTTCCGTATCATGGTGGCGTGTGGCTTCCTGCTGCTGGCAATCATCGCGCTCTCTTTCTGGAGTGTCATCCGCAACCGCATTGGCGAGAAAAAATGGCTTCTGCGCGCCGCGCTGTACGGTATTCCGCTGCCGTGGATTGCTGTAGAAGCGGGCTGGTTCGTGGCTGAATATGGCCGCCAACCGTGGGCTATCGGTGAAGTGCTGCCGACAGCTGTGGCGAACTCGTCACTGACCGCAGGCGATCTCATCTTCTCAATGGTGCTGATTTGCGGCCTGTATACCCTGTTCCTGGTGGCAGAATTGTTCTTAATGTTCAAATTTGCACGCCTCGGCCCAAGCAGCCTGAAAACCGGTCGCTATCACTTTGAGCAGTCTTCCACGACTACTCAGCCGGCACGCTAAGACAGGAGTCGTCAAATGATCGATTATGAAGTATTGCGTTTTATCTGGTGGCTGCTGGTTGGCGTTCTGCTGATTGGTTTTGCAGTCACTGACGGTTTCGACATGGGGGTGGGCATGCTCACCCGTTTCCTCGGTCGTAACGACACCGAGCGTCGAATTATGATTAACTCCATTGCACCACACTGGGACGGTAACCAGGTTTGGCTGATCACCGCGGGCGGCGCACTCTTTGCTGCCTGGCCGATGGTCTATGCCGCTGCGTTCTCCGGCTTCTATGTGGCGATGATCCTCGTGCTGGCGTCTTTGTTCTTCCGTCCGGTCGGTTTTGACTACCGCTCCAAGATTGAAGAAACCCGCTGGCGTAACATGTGGGACTGGGGCATCTTCATTGGTAGCTTCGTTCCGCCGCTGGTAATTGGTGTAGCGTTCGGTAACCTGTTGCAGGGCGTACCGTTCAACGTTGATGAATATCTGCGTCTGTACTACACCGGTAACTTCTTCCAGTTGCTTAACCCGTTCGGCCTGCTGGCAGGCGTGGTGAGCGTAGGGATGATCATTACTCAGGGCGCAACCTATCTGCAAATGCGTACCGTGGGCGAACTGCACCTGCGTACCCGTGCAACGGCTCAGGTGGCTGCGCTGGTGACACTGGTCTGTTTCGCACTGGCTGGCGTATGGGTGATGTACGGTATCGATGGTTATGTCGTGAAATCGACAATGGACCATTACGCAGCCTCTAACCCACTGAATAAAGAAGTGGTTCGTGAAGCTGGCGCATGGCTGGTTAACTTCAACAACACGCCAATTCTGTGGGCTATTCCGGCGCTGGGTGTGGTTCTGCCGCTGCTGACCATCCTGACTGCACGTATGGATAAAGCCGCGTGGGCGTTTGTGTTCTCCTCCCTGACGCTGGCCTGCATCATCCTGACAGCCGGTATCGCAATGTTCCCGTTTGTGATGCCGTCCAGCACCATGATGAACGCAAGTCTGACAATGTGGGATGCAACTTCCAGCCAGCTGACGCTTAACGTCATGACCTGGGTTGCGGTGGTTCTGGTACCGATCATTCTGCTCTACACCGCCTGGTGTTACTGGAAAATGTTCGGTCGTATCACCAAAGAAGATATTGAACGTAACACCCACTCTCTGTACTAAGTAAGGAGCTAAAAATGTGGTATTTCGCATGGATTCTGGGAACGCTTCTTGCCTGTTCGTTTGGGGTAATCACCGCGCTGGCGCTTGAACACGTCGAATCAGGCAAAGCCGGTCAAGAAGACATCTGATGAGTAAGATTATCGCGACTTTGTATGCGGTAATGGACAAGCGCCCCCTGCGGGCGCTTTCCTTCGTGATGGCGCTTCTGTTAGCAGGATGTATGTTTTGGGACCCATCTCGTTTTGCCGCGAAGACCAGTGAACTGGAAATCTGGCATGGTTTATTGCTGATGTGGGCCGTCTGTGCTGGTGTGATTCACGGCGTGGGCTTTCGTCCGCAGAAGGTTCTTTGGCAAGGGATTTTTTGCCCATTGCTTGCCGATATTGTTCTCATTGTCGGGCTGATTTTCTTCTTCTTTTAAATCAGAATTCTCTTTAAAAAATTATGGGCCGCTCCAGGCCCATAAATTTTTACGCTCCCTTAACTTGCCCTCATTCCCAAACCTCAATCGCGCGCGTATAGTAGCAGCGTTTAAAAGCTCTAACTTTTGTTGCATTACCGGGATGTAAAGTGAATACAACGCTGTTTCGATGGCCGGTTCGCGTCTACTATGAAGATACCGATGCCGGTGGTGTGGTGTACCACGCCAGTTACGTCGCTTTTTATGAAAGAGCACGCACAGAGATGCTGCGTCATCATCACTTCAGTCAGCAGGCGCTGATGGCTGAACGCGTTGCCTTTGTGGTACGTAAAATGACGGTGGAATATTACGCACCTGCGCGGCTCGACGATATGCTCGAAATACAGACTGAAATAACATCAATGCGTGGCACCTCTTTGGTTTTCACGCAACGTATTGTCAACGCCGAGAATACTTTGCTGAATGAAGCAGAGGTTCTGGTTGTTTGCGTTGACCCACTCAAAATGAAGCCTCGTGCGCTTCCCAAGTCTATTGTCGCGGAGTTTAAGCAGTGACTGACATGAATATCCTTGATTTGTTCCTGAAGGCTAGCCTTCTGGTTAAACTTATCATGTTGATTTTGATTGGTTTTTCAATCGCATCTTGGGCTATTATTATCCAGCGGACCCGTATTCTTAACGCAGCGGCGCGCGAAGCCGAAGCGTTTGAAGATAAATTCTGGTCTGGAATCGAACTCTCTCGCCTCTATCAAGAGAGCCAGGGGAAACGGGATAATCTGACTGGTTCGGAACAAATCTTTTACAGCGGGTTCAAAGAGTTTGTGCGCCTGCATCGTGCCAATAGCCATGCGCCGGAAGCCGTAGTGGAAGGGGCGTCGCGTGCTATGCGTATCTCCATGAACCGTGAACTTGAAAATCTGGAAACGCACATTCCGTTCCTCGGTACGGTTGGCTCCATCAGCCCGTATATTGGTCTGTTTGGTACGGTCTGGGGGATCATGCACGCCTTTATCGCCCTCGGGGCGGTAAAACAAGCAACACTGCAAATGGTTGCGCCCGGTATCGCAGAAGCGTTGATTGCGACTGCAATTGGTCTGTTCGCCGCAATTCCGGCGGTAATGGCTTATAACCGCCTCAACCAGCGCGTAAACAAACTGGAACTGAATTACGACAACTTTATGGAAGAGTTTACCGCGATTCTGCACCGCCAGGCGTTTACCGTTAGCGAGAGCAACAAGGGGTAAGCCATGGCCAGAGCGCGTGGACGAGGTCGTCGCGATCTCAAGTCCGAAATCAACATTGTACCGTTGCTGGACGTACTGCTGGTGCTGTTGCTGATCTTTATGGCGACAGCGCCCATCATCACCCAGAGCGTGGAGGTCGATCTGCCAGACGCTACTGAATCACAGGCGGTGAGCAGTAACGATAATCCGCCAGTGATTGTTGAAGTGTCTGGTATTGGTCAGTACACCGTGGTGGTTGAGAAAGATCGCCTGGAGCGTTTACCACCAGAGCAGGTGGTGGCGGAAGTGTCCAGCCGTTTCAAGGCCAACCCGAAAACGGTCTTTCTGATCGGTGGCGCAAAAGATGTGCCTTACGATGAAATAATTAAAGCACTGAACTTGTTACATAGTGCGGGTGTGAAATCGGTTGGTTTAATGACGCAGCCTATCTAAACATCTGCGTTTCCCTTGCTTGAAAGAGAGCGGGTAACAGGCGAACAGTTTTTGGAAACCGAGAGTGTCAAAGGCAACCGAACAAAACGACAAGCTCAAGCGGGCGATAATTATTTCAGCAGTGCTGCATGTCATCTTATTTGCGGCGCTGATCTGGAGTTCGTTCGATGAGAATATAGAAGCTTCAGCCGGAGGCGGCGGTGGTTCGTCCATCGACGCTGTCATGGTTGATTCAGGTGCGGTAGTTGAGCAGTACAAACGCATGCAAAGCCAGGAATCAAGCGCGAAGCGTTCTGATGAACAGCGCAAGATGAAGGAACAGCAGGCTGCTGAAGAACTGCGTGAGAAACAAGCGGCTGAACAGGAACGCCTGAAGCAACTTGAGAAAGAGCGGTTAGCGGCTCAGGAGCAGAAAAAGCAGGCTGAAGAAGCCGCAAAACAGGCCGAGTTAAAGCAGAAGCAAGCTGAAGAGGCGGCAGCGAAAGCGGCGGCAGATGCTAAAGCGAAGGCCGAAGCAGATGCTAAAGCTGCGGAAGAAGCAGCGAAGAAAGCGGCTGCAGACGCAAAGAAAAAAGCAGAAGCAGAAGCCGCCAAAGCCGCAGCCGAAGCGCAGAAA
>NZ_CAOLGM010000191.1:0-5396 GCF_948475835.1 uncultured Escherichia sp.
ATGATGCGCGGCTCCAGAATATTGCCGAAGACCAGATTAATCAGCAGATATCCCGCCAGCACCAGCAACGCTTCGTAGAAGCCATTAAACACCAGTACCTGAGCGATAGGGGGGATTGCCGCGAGAACTGAACCAATATTAGGGATGTAATTAAGCGCAAAGGCCAGCAATCCCCAGACAAAAGCGAAGCGAACATCGAGTGCGGCGAGCATCGCCCAGGCGACCAGGCCGGTGATGATGCTGATGGCTGTTTTCAGCACCAGATAATGAGAAACACTGTCAATTGCACGTTGAATCGCCGCCATCCCTTCAACCGGACGCGCCATCATTTGCTGAAATTTTCCGGGCAATTGTGGCACTTCGAGCAGCATAAACAGCACCGTCAGCAGCAATAAAAATATTGATGACATGGCATTAGATAACTGCGTCAATAAGTTGGTGAGCAACGTCATCGCCGCGTTCGGATCAATGTAATGCGCCAGCTGGTCAACTGAGACGTCAATCCCTACGCGTTGCAACAACGGCTCAAGAGCTTGCAGCGGCGTCATAATAGAGTTGCGATATTGCGGTAACGTCCGCGTCAACTCGTTGAGCGCGGAACCCAGATAAGCTAATAGCAACACCATCGCCATCACGATGATGGTCATCAAAATCGACACCGCCAGTACACGCGGCACTCGCCAGCGGACCATGTGTTGCACCAGCGGGTTAAGAATAACAGCAATAAATAATGCGAGAATAAACGGCACGATGATCTCGGCGGCAAAACGGATACCGCAGAGAATAATGACCAGCATTCCCAACATAATGACGATTTTTAGGCCATTGAGCGTGATGATCGGCTTTGCCATGCTTGTCCCCGTTTTTTCTTCCTTTGCTAATAATAATGTCTTTTTCGCTCCGTCATCATAACGAAAATCAAACCGCTCAGGTAAAGAAGTGAAAATATTTTGAGTTAATTCTTAAGCTATGATACAAATCAGGCGTGTTCAACTACCGAGGACAATTATCATCCGCGATGACGAGAAGCAACACTGCGGATAATTGTAATATTATGGACAATTTGTTCAGGACGTTATTTTCAACATTTACCCATCTTCGTACCTCATCCACTATCTTGCTCGTAGGTGAGCAGCACTGGCGCAACGCGCTTTAGTCCTTTCTTCTGCCTAAGCTTGCCCTATGCGCGGGGCTTGACCACTTTACTTTGGTTTCGCTGAATTAAGCGAAAATTAAAATAATTCTCTTGCAGGAGAAGGACAATGTATATTTATTGGATTTTATTAGGCCTGGCTATTGCTACAGAAATTACCGGTACGCTGTCAATGAAATGGGCGAGCGTCAGTGAGGGAAATGGCGGCTTTATTTTAATGCTGGTGATGATTTCTCTGTCGTATATATTTCTCTCTTTCGCCGTTAAAAAGATCGCCTTAGGCGTAGCTTATGCGCTGTGGGAAGGTATCGGTATTTTATTTATTACCTTGTTTAGCGTTTTGTTATTCGACGAAAGTTTATCGCTGATGAAAATTGCCGGGTTAACCACCCTGGTCGCCGGGATTGTGTTGATCAAATCAGGTACCCGTAAAGCGCGTAAACCTGAACTGGAGGTGAACCATGGCGCAGTTTGAATGGGGTCACGCCGCCTGGCTGGCATTGGCAATCGTGCAGGAAATCGTTGCTAACGTCTTTTTGAAATTTTCTGACGGCTTTCGTCGCAAAATATTTGGCTTGCTCTCCCTGGCGGCGGTGCTGGCTGCCTTTAGTGCGCTTTCTCAGGCCGTAAAAGGGATCGACTTGTCTGTCGCTTATGCATTGTGGGGCGGGTTTGGTATTGCCGCCACGTTAGCCGCAGGTTGGATCTTGTTTGGTCAACGGTTAAATCGTAAAGGCTGGATTGGCCTGGTCTTGCTGTTGGCTGGAATGATCATGGTGAAACTTGCCTGATGAAGACGCTGCCCGCGCTGTCGGGCAGCGTTTGAACATTATTTTTGCGACAGTTGATCCAGCTTGTCGCGAAAACCGGTAACAGAAATGGCCCGGTTATCGGCGCGCCAGCGATCTTTCGCGGCAGGAGCCGAACTTTGCACCCCAATTAATTGCCAGCCGTCATCGGTATGCAACATCAGAGGCGAACCGCTGTCACCCGGCAAGGTATCGCACTGATGTGACATCACCGACGTTTGCGCCCAGCCAGTCACTTCACAGTTTTGATGACTGTATAACGTATCGAGATGATCTTCAGGATATCCCGCCTGAGTCACTTTACGACCAGCCGATTTTAATGCGGCAGTAAGCGCGGCTTTATCTCCCTCAAATAACGGCAACGGTGTAATGCCAGAAGGGGGATTACGCAGCACAATCAAGCCGAAGTCCCATGGTGCAGCTGCGGGAGGAACAATCCAACCATCCCCATCTGCTTTTAACCGCTTTCCCAGTGTCGGATCAACGCGGCCTTCTATGTCGTGGATCTCATAGCGCCAAAGACCTTTATTTGACACAAAACGCAGCGCCACTGCTTTATCGGCTTTACCCTTTGGAGGTGTCAATAAACAGTGTCCTGCCGTTAATGCCAGATTGGGTGCAATCAGCGTCGCCGTACACAAATTGCCGCTGGCCGTTTCCAGTTGCCCAACCGCATCCCACGGTGATTGGGTCGTGTCATTCACTGGCACACGATCATCATGACCAAAAAACAGGGTGCTGACCTCATCGTTTGCCGATTTGGCAACGTCTGGTTTATCTGCAAACACAAAAGCAGACGTCAAACTAATTGCACCCAACACTACAGCAATGGTTGTACGCATATCACACTCTGGTGGGTAATTATGATTATTAAAAGCAAACCCTCATAAATACTATAGACGGGACGGGATGAAAGTGGGAGTAAAATCAGATAACTACAGTCAGGAAAGATAAAAACGGGCGGCAATCAGTGCGCATAAAATAAGGATGATAAGAATGAACTCAAAGCGATAACGGCCCACCATACTACCCTCCGCTAAAGGCGGTGCTAAACGTTACCCGCTTAGCACCGTAATTTTCAGGCGCGAGGGGGCGCGCCAGCATTACTGTTGAAAACTTACGCTGCGGGTTGTGCAGCAGGTTTTGCCGGTTGCTGATGGCTGTGTTTCCCGGCGTGTTTCTTCGCTGCCTGCGCTTTTTGTTCAGGGGCTTTCTGTTCAGCTTTCGTATTTTTATGATGCTTTTTAGCCGCCTGCGCTTTCTGGGCAGGTGCTGCTTTATGCTGTTTTTTATGATGTGTCGTTTTCGCCGGCGCTGCTTTGGTGGTCGTCGCAGTCGGAGCAGGTGTGGTCGCAGTCTCTGCAGCAAAGGCGGCAGAAGACAGACCCATAGCAGCGGCAACAACCAGAGCTAATACTTTTTTCATTGTCATACCCTCAATTTGTTTTTTCATTTAACCCCACTGCGGGGCCGTTGAAATAACTATATCCCTGGGAATGGCAGACTTCCGTGAGTGGTTGGTTTCAGCGTGTAACGATATGTACAAACGCTGAATAAATTACAGCGTTGATAATAACGTATTGTGACTTAAGGGAAATTTAGCTACCAATAATAGTAGTCTTGATCGGGTTAACTATTTTACTACTTACAAAGCGGTAGAATAACTGCGCATCAGTAATAAATGACACACAGCAAAATGAATCCGTTTATTTGGGTACTTATAATCCTGATGACGCTAGACGCGCTGCGGGAATTGGCTGGCGCTTCGTCTATTTTAGGATGGCTATTAACGTTGGTTTGAGCAAGCAATAAGTCCGGACGTGTAGTTACCGCAGTCCGGGCTTATTTTTCAGGCGTGCAGACGACGATGCAAACGCGTCCCGACCAGCAGAGCAATGACCAGCATCAGAGCAATAAATGCGCCGACGCCGTTCCAGCCATAGTTATGCCAGAAAACACCACCCAGCGTCCCGGCAATACTCGACCCCAGATAGTAACTGAACAGATACAGCGAGGAGGCCTGGCCTTTAGCGCGTTTTGCGCGGGGGCCAATCCAGCTGCTGGCAACTGAGTGGGCTGCGAAGAATCCTGCTGAGAAGAGTAACATTCCGGCAAAGATCAGCCACAGCGAGCTGAATAAGGTCATCAGTAAACCAAACAGCATAACCCCCGTCGAAAACAACATCACCGGACCGCGCCCGTAGCGGGTGGTCATGGTTCCGGCTTTGGGTGAGCTCCATGTACCGGTCAAATAAGCCAGCGATAATAAGCCAACCACGGCCTGACTGACATGCCAGGGGGAAAGCATCAACCGATAGCCGATGTAATTAAACAGCGTGACGAACGACCCCATCAGCAAAAAGCCTTCTGCGAACAATAACGGTAATCCCCGGTCACGCCAGTGCAGACGAAAGTTGATAAATAACGTCTTAGGGCGCAGCGAAGTCGGGCGAAAATGGCGTGATTCCGGAAGGATTTTCCAGAACATCAACGCCGAGGCCAGCGCGAAACAACCGATTGCCGCCAGAGCAATTCGCCAGTTGAAAAAGTCCGTGAAGACACCACTAATTAAGCGTCCGCTCATGCCGCCAATTGAGTTGCCGCTGATATACAACCCCATCGAAAAGGCCACGAAACTGGGGTGGATTTCCTCGCTAAGATAAGTCATGCCAACAGCTGCCACGCCACTTAACGAAAGCCCAATCAAGGCGCGCATAATCAAAATGCCGTGCCAGCTGGTCATCATTGTCGAAAGTAACGTACAAATGGAGGCCAACAGTAGCGCCGTGACCATCACTGGTTTGCGACCAATGGCATCGGATAGGGGGCCAGTAAACAGCAAACCAATAGCCAACATCGCCGTGGAAATGGACAGTGAAATACTACTGTTCGCGGGCGTTAAGCCAAACTCCTGCGAAAGCACCGGAAGGATAGGCTGCACACAATAGAGAAGTGCAAATGTTGCCAGTCCGGCAGAGAACAGCGCCAGGGTGACGCGCATAAATTGCGGCGTACCGCGTTTAATAAATTGATTTGGCTGAGAAATGCTTTGCTTGTCAGTGTCGCTTGCCGGAGCGCCATCAACAGTTGTAGTACGGCTCACTTGAAATCCTTGCTAAATATGCCTGTGGATCAGGCTTATACATAGGTTAGGAAAATCGAATTGTTCTGTCTAATATATTAATAATCTCAAATAAGATGTTTTAAATATGAATATTGAACTTCGTCATCTGCGTTACTTTGTTGCTGTTGCGGAAGAGCTGCATTTCGGGCGCGCCGCTGCCCGCCTGAATATTTCGCAACCGCCGCTAAGTCAGCAGATTCAGGCGCTGGAGCAACAAATTGGTGCCCGACTGCTGGCACGAACCAATCGCAGTGTATTGCTGACGGCAGCAGGAAAACAGTTTCTTGCAGATAGTCGGCAAATCCTGTCT
>NZ_CAOLGM010000192.1:0-5379 GCF_948475835.1 uncultured Escherichia sp.
GAGCGGTAGTTCAGTCGGTTAGAATACCTGCCTGTCACGCAGGGGGTCGCGGGTTCGAGTCCCGTCCGTTCCGCCACTTATTAAGAAGCCTCGAGTTAACGCTCGAGGTTTTTTTTCGTCTGGATATCTATTATTGCCAGAATCGCAAAAATCCTCTGCGTTTTACGCTCTTTTTCCGCAACAGTCTGAAGCCCATAATCACCTCAGTTAACGAAAATAGCATTAAAAGAGGCATATTATGGCTATCCCTGCATTTGGTTTAGGTACTTTCCGTCTGAAAGACGACGTTGTTATTTCATCTGTGAAAACGGCGCTTGAACTTGGTTATCGCGCAATTGATACCGCACAAATCTATGATAACGAAGCCGCAGTAGGTCAGGCGATTGCAGAAAGTGGCGTGCCACGTCATGAACTCTACATCACCACTAAAATCTGGATTGAAAATCTCAGCAAAGACAAATTGATCCCAAGTCTGAAAGAGAGCCTGCAAAAATTGCGTACCGATTATGTTGATCTGACGCTAATCCACTGGCCGTCACCAAACGATGAAGTCTCTGTTGAAGAGTTTATGCAGGCGCTGCTGGAAGCCAAAAAACAAGGTCTGACACGTGAGATCGGTATTTCCAACTTCACGATCCCGTTGATGGAAAAAACGATTGCTGCTGTTGGCGCTGAAAACATCGCTACTAACCAGATTGAACTCTCTCCTTATCTGCAAAACCGTAAAGTGGTTGTCTGGGCTAAACAGCACGGCATCCATATTACTTCCTATATGACGCTGGCGTATGGTAAGGCCCTGAAAGATGAGGTTATTGCTCGTATCGCAGCTAAACACAATGCGACTCCGGCACAAGTGATTCTGGCGTGGGCTATGGGGGAAGGTTACTCAGTAATTCCTTCTTCTACTAAACGTGAAAACCTGGAAAGTAATCTTAAGGCACAAAATTTACAGCTTGATGCCGAAGATAAAAAAGCGATCGCCGCACTGGATTGCAACGACCGCCTGGTTAGCCCGGAAGGTCTGGCTCCTGAATGGGATTAAGCCTCTCTGACAGCTCCTCCGGGAGCTGTTTTTACATGCTCGCTAAGGAAATCGATAAAAGCCCGGATGCGCGTACTTACCGCACGGTCGCTGTAATAGACTGCACTGAATGGCATTTCCACTGGCAACACTTTATCTGCCATTAACTCCACCAATTCTCCGCGAGCGATTTCTTTGTCGATCATGTAGTCGGACAAACACGCAATCCCGTTGCCACTCAGGCAAAGCTGTTTCAGTGTTTCCCCACTATTGGATGACAAACCGTACTTCACCTCATGTAATTGTCCATCGCTACGGGCTATCGGCCAGGTATTGAGGGAAGCGGGTTCAGTGAATCCCAGGCAAATATGTTGCTTTAAATCGTCGATCGTTTCTGGCTTCCCGTAGCGGGAAATATAATCGGGGGAGGCGATAATTTTTCGATAACTATTAAATAACGGCCTGGCACGTAAGCTGGAATCCGTTAACGTACCGGCGCGTATCGCGACATCAACTTTTCTTTCGATCAAATTAATAATCGTTTCGGAGGAGACTAGCGACAAAGTGACTTCCGGATAGCGTTCACGGAAAGGCTTAATCAACGGCATCAGAAAGTGCAGCACCACTGGAGTTGCGGCATCGATGCGCAACAGTCCACGCGGTGTATTACGCGTCTCCATAATTTCTGATTCTGCCGCTGCCATCTCCTGCAAAATTGACTGTACGCGACGAAAATAACGCTCGCCTTCTTCCGTCAGGCTAAGTTGTCGCGTGGTCCGATTAAGCAGGCTAACGCCAAGTTTCATCTCCAGCTTTTTCACTGCCCGGCTTACCGCTGAGTTTGCTTGCCCTAATTGTTCCGCTGCCCGGCTAAAGCTGCCGCTTTCGACGACCGAAACAAAAATGGCGAGTTCTTCCGACGTGGCTTTCATTTTTGCTCCTGTTGCAAAATAGAAGAGATATTTTGAATTTATTTGTCATTAAACCATCAGGATGCGTGATATGTCATCCGATTTAATGTTCTCAACAATGAGCAAAATTCTGACCGGTGTAAGCACTTGCTTACATAACAATATACAATTGCTCGTTGAAAGAGTGAGCTAAAATCCCTATAACAGTAGAACCCTCCCGAGTGCGGAAGGGTTGACGTAATAGAGGTTTCAAAGTCAAAAGTGCGAAAAAACACCTATACCATGCGCTATGTTGCCGGACAACCTGCGGAAAGGATCTTACCGCCGGGGTCTTTTGCGAGCATCGGCCAGGCATTACCACCTGGGGAACCGTTAAGTACCGAAGAGCGTATTCGGATCCTGGTGTGGAACATATACAAACAGCAACGCGCTGAATGGTTGTCGGTATTAAAGAACTACGGCAAAGATGCACATCTGGTGTTATTGCAGGAAGCGCAGACAACGCCAGAGTTAGTACAGTTTGCGACCGCTAACTATCTTGCCGCCGATCAGGTACCCGCTTTCGTACTGCCACAACATCCTTCTGGCGTAATGACCCTTTCGGCGGCACATCCAGTGTATTGCTGCCCGTTACGTGAACGAGAACCCATTTTGCGTCTGGCGAAGTCGGCACTGGTGACGGTCTATCCATTACCTGACACCCGCCTGTTGATGGTGGTTAATATACACGCCGTCAACTTCAGTCTGGGCGTGGATGTCTATAGTAAGCAGTTACTTCCTATTGGTGATCAGATAGCTCACCACAGCGGCCCGGTCATTATGGCAGGAGATTTCAATGCCTGGAGCCGTAGAAGGATGAACGCGTTATATCGCTTTGCGCGGGAAATGTCGCTGCGCCAGGTGCGTTTTACCGATGATCAGCGCCGTCGGGCGTTTGGCCGCCCGCTCGATTTTGTTTTCTACCGTGGTCTGAACGTCAGCGAAGCTTCTGTATTGGTTACGCGCGCTTCCGATCACAATCCGCTACTCGTTGAATTCAGTCCCGGCAAGCCTGATAAATAAGGTATGTCAGGTCTGCCACAGGGCAGACCAACGTTTGGCGCTGTCCTTTTATACTCAAACAACAAAAGGACAGCGCAATGACAACACAATCCCACCATGACCACGTAGAAAAGCAGTTTAGCTAGCAGGCCAGTGAGTATTTAACCAGTACCGTACATGCATCCGGGCGAGATTTACAGCGCCTGGCGGTGCGTCTGGCTGATTATCCTGGTGCAAGTGTACTTGATATGGGCTGCGGAGCAGGGCATGCCAGCTTTGTCGCTGCGCAAAACGTGAGCACGGTGGTGGCGTATGACTTATCTGCTCAAATGCTGGATGTCGTGGCACAAGCTGCCGAAGCCCGGCAACTGAAAAATATCACCACCCGCCAGGGATATGCCGAAAGTCTGCCATTTGCCGATAACGCATTTGATATTGTTATCAGCCGTTATTCTGCCCATCACTGGCATGATGTTGGTGCAGCACTGCGTGAAGTGAACCGGATATTGAAACCTGGCGGTAGGATGATTGTGATGGACGTAATGTCTCCGGGTCATCCAGTGCGCGACATCTGGTTACAGACGGTAGAAGCATTACGCGATACCTCTCACGTACGAAACTACGCCAGCGGTGAGTGGTTGAGGTTAATCAATGAAGCCAATCTGATAGTTGATAATTTAATTACAGATAAGTTACCGCTGGAATTTTCTTCATGGGTCGCGAGAATGCGTACGCCAGAAGCGTTAGTAGACGCTATTCGCATTTACCAACAGAGCGCATCGACAGAGGTGAGAACGTATTTTGCCTTGCAGAATGACGGCTCTTTCACCAGTGATATCATCATGGTAGAAGCACATAAAGCGGCATAAATAAAAAAGGCACCGGGGGAATCGGTGCCTTTTTATTAACTGGTTTGTCAGGAATCTGGCATGTTGTTGTTTTTCACAAACAACGTCAGCTTGTCGCCTGGTTGCAGATTCGCAGTGTCGCTGTTCCAACGCATCACATCTTTGATGTTCACGCCGTGGCGTTTAGCAATGCTTGAAAGCGAATCGCCTTTGCGCACACGATACGTAATGCTATCGCTGTTGTTTGCCAGTCGCTGTGCGCTACTGCCTGCACCAATCGTCAAACTTTGGCCTGGCTTCAGCTTAGATCCGCGCAGTTTGTTCCACTGCTGCAAATCTTTGGTGCTTACGCCGAGACGTGAAGCGATGCTTGAAAGCGTGTCGCCAGAGCGTACGGTGTAAACACGGCTGTTAAGCGGCGTATTGTCGGCAACCAGCGTCGACTGTACAGCAGCAATTTCGCCTGAAGCGAGAGATTCACGCAGTTGATCTGCATGCTTCTTTGGCACCATCACGTACTGCGGCCCACTTGCGCCCAGCGTGGAGCCTTTCACGCCAGCGTTGAATGTCTTCAGCTTGCTGACGGAAATCCCCGCCATATCTGCAACCTTCGCCATTTCAACCGGGCTGCTCAGGTGCACACGCGCCAGAGCACGGCTTTCATCGGTCGTTGGCAGACGTACGCCATAACGCTTGCTGTTTTTGAGAATATCACTCAATGCCAGCATTTTAGGCACGTACTGCTTCGTTTCCTGCGGCAACGGTAACGACCAGAAGTCCGTGGATTTCCCACGCGCTTTGTTCGTTTTAATTGCCTTCATGACCCGACCTTCGCCGCTGTTATAAGCCGCTACGGTCAGAAGCCAGTCGCCGTCAAACATTTTGTTCAGACGCTGCATCATATTCAGCGCGGCAGTTGTTGAAGCAACAACATCGCGACGCGCGTCATAATTGCGGGTCTGTTTCAAACCATAATTGCGCCCCGTGCTCGGAATGATCTGCCAGATGCCTGCGGCATTGGCGCCAGACGTTGCGTGAGGATCAAAAGCGCTCTCCACTATGGGTAGTAGTACCAGTTCCATAGGCATGTTACGTTTTTTAACTTGCCCTGCTATCCAGTACATATACGGCTCTGCCCGTAAAGTTACATCGTGGAGATAGCTCTTATTGCGTAAATATTTCTGTTTCTGTTCGCGAATCCGGTCATTTTCCGGAATTCCCATCTTTAGCTCGTCGCCAATGAAAGCCCACAAGTCACCATCTGGCGCGATAGACGTCCCATCGTCCATCCATCGTGCCTGACTTGTAAACTTTGCTGCTTCCCCTTGACCAGCTGCAGAAAGGCTCTGTGCGTGCTGTTGAACGTTGCCGGTACTCTGGCAACCCACGAGCAGGACAGAGGCGAGTAATATCGCTTTTGCCTTCATGTGTGTGTCAATAGTTGCTTAAAAGACGACCGATCATAACGGCGAACGGAGCCGATGACAAGAAAGTTTTATCAGAACCTATCTTTCTTTGACCTTAACCATGCAAAACGCTCTTCAGGTTGTTGCAATAA
>NZ_CAOLGM010000193.1:0-5333 GCF_948475835.1 uncultured Escherichia sp.
ACGGCATGCGGACTGCAGGCAGAGAAAACTGGCCGATTTTCTCTGCACTGGAGGGATAATACAAGGCCTGATAAGCGTAGCGCATCAGGCAGTTTTGCGTTTGCCAGCACTTTTAATACCAGGCTTAAACCCGGCATTGAGATTACTCTTCTGTCGTTTGCGGTGGCACGCCCGTTCCGCTTGGTTTACGGCGCTTACCAATATTTTTGGTGTCGCGATGGCGTTTTTTCACACGCGGTTTCTCTTTCTCTTTAGCTTTTTTCTTCTCGGCGCGTTTTGCCAGTACTTTCTTCGATGGCTTGCCGGTCTGCTTCTCGCTTGGCGCACGCGTTTTCGGGCGTAACTCATCAATAACGCGAGCTTTAATCGGCTCTTCAATGTAACGGCCAACCTTGCCCAGCAGCAAATGGTCATGGGCTTCCACCAGCGAAATTGCGGTGCCTTTACGACCGGCGCGCGCGGTACGTCCGATACGGTGCAAATAAGTATCGCCACTGCGCGGCATATCGAAGTTAAAGACGTGGCTGACGTCAGGAATGTCGATACCGCGCGCGGCAACATCGGTTGCAACCAGTACGTTTACGCGACCTTCGGTCAAACGCTTGATCGCTTCGTTACGCTTGCCTTGTACCATCTCACCTTCGAGATAGCAGTTGTTGATGCCCGCTTCGCGCAGCCAGTTTGCCAGCTCATGCACACGTTCACGCTTACGCACAAACACAATTGAGCGGGTCGCTTCCGGCTGTTTTAACAGATGCACCAGCAATGCGGTTTTATGTTCCAGGTCATCGGCGCGGTAATACCACTGATGAATTTTTTTGCGCTCACGGGTGGACGGATTGGCAGAAACCTCCACCGGATCTTCCAGCAGACGCTCGGCAAAGTCCTGAATCGCATCGCCTTCCAGCGTTGCCGAAAAGAGCAGGGTCTGTTTACGCCAGCGCGTTTCGCCAGCAATATGTTCGATATCCTGAGCGAAGCCCATATCCAGCATACGGTCTGCTTCGTCGAGGATCAGCGTTTCAACCGCGCGGCAATCGAAGTTCTCTTCTTTTATGTATTGCAGCAGACGTCCGGTCGTGGCGACCACGATGTCCTGATTTTCGCTGAACACTTCCGCGTGGTTCATATAGGCTACGCCGCCGGTGATGGTGGCGATATCCAGATGCGTATGTTTCGCCAGTTCGCGGGCATGATCGGCCACCTGCATCGCCAGCTCGCGAGTTGGGGTGAGGATCAAAATACGCGGCGGACCGGATTTCTTACGCGGGAAATCGAGCAGGTGCTGCAACGCTGGCAGCAGATACGCCGCCGTTTTACCGGTGCCTGTCGGCGCAGAACCGAGTACATCACGGCCATCGAGCGCAGGCGGAATGGCGGCAGCCTGAATGGCGGTCGGGCGAGTGAAACCTTTATCCTGGAGGGCTTCCAGCAGGCTTTCGTCGAGTTCAAGTTCGGAAAAAGTCGTTACAGTCATGTTCTACCTCTGTGTGGGGCGCTGATTATAGACGTTACGGCTGCAATCTTCATCTGTTTGTATGGATATCGCTTCTCGGGTATTGTTCTCACCCGGTGCTATCGCCGTTTTTCCTGCAAGGTTTTATTTTCATGTCACAGTCTACATCCGTGCTTCGTCGTAATGGATTTACTTTTAAACAGTTTTTTGTTGCTCACGATCGCTGTGCGATGAAAGTGGGAACGGATGGCATTTTGCTGGGCGCATGGGCACCGGTGGCTGGGGTGAAACGTTGCCTTGATATCGGCGCGGGTAGCGGGTTGCTGGCACTGATGCTGGCGCAGCGAACCAGTGACAGCGTGATAATTGATGCCGTTGAGCTGGAAAGTGAAGCTGCCGCGCAGGCGCAGGAAAATATCAACCAGTCCCCGTGGGCAGAGCGGATTAACGTCCATACGGCGGATATTCAGCAGTGGATCACACAGCAGACAGTACGCTTCGATTTAATCATCAGTAACCCACCTTACTATCAGCAGGGAGTAGAGTGCGCGACACCTCAACGGGAACAGGCTCGCTATACCACTACGCTTGATCACCCATCGCTGCTGACCTGTGCGGCGGAGTGCATTACCGAAGAGGGATTTTTCTGCGTGGTGCTGCCAGAGCAGATTGGTAATGGTTTTACTGAACTGGCATTAAGCATGGGCTGGCATTTACGTTTGCGGACGGATGTGGCGGAAAACGAAGCGCGACTGCCGCATCGGGTGCTGCTGGCATTCTCCCCGCAGGCGGGAGAATGCTTTAGCGATCGCTTAGTCATTCGTGGGCCAGACCAGAACTATTCCGAAGCGTATACGGCGCTGACCCAGGCTTTTTATCTGTTTATGTAATGATTGCCGGGGGAAAGGATCGATGGACCGGAATGCGTGAGCAGTTCCGGGTAATCCAGCGTAAAATGCAGCCCCCGGCTTTCTTTGCGCATCATCGCGCAGCGAACAATCAACTCGGCAACCTGTACCAGATTACGCAGCTCCAGCAAATTATTTGAGACGCGGAAATGGGCGTAATATTCGTCTATTTCTTGTTGGAGCATGGTTATCCGCCGCAGGGCGCGTTCCAGGCGCTTCGTTGTGCGCACAATGCCAACGTAATCCCACATAAACAGCCGTAGCTCGTGCCAGTTATGCTGAATTACTACCCGTTCGTCAGGGTTCTCAACGCGGCTTTCATCCCACGGCGGTAACGTACTGACGCCGTGGGCATCAGGCATACGTCTGGTGATATCTTCTGCCGCCGACCAGCCATAGACCAGACACTCCAGCAATGAATTCGAGGCCATGCGGTTAGCGCCGTGTAAGCCGGTATAACTCACCTCGCCAATGGCATACAAGCCCTCGACGTCCGTACGCCCATGATCATCAACCATTACACCACCGCAGGTATAATGTGCAGCAGGCACAATCGGTACCGGTTCTTGTGTGAGATCAATCCCCAGCCCAAGCAATTTTTCATAAATCATCGGGAAATGCTGGCGAATAAAATCGGCGGGCTTATGGCTGATGTCGAGGAACATACAATCTGCGCCGAGGCGTTTCATTTCATGGTCAATGGCGCGGGCGACAATATCGCGCGGGGCCAGTTCGCCGCGCTCATCAAAATCGGGCATAAAACGCGTGCCATCCGGGCGCTTGAGATAAGCGCCTTCGCCGCGCAGTGCTTCCGTTAACAGGAAATTGCGTGCCTGTGGGTGATACAGTGCGGTAGGGTGGAACTGATTAAATTCGAGATTGGCAACCCGACAGCCTGCGCGCCACGCCATAGCAATGCCATCGCCAGAAGAAATATCCGGATTGGTGGTGTACTGATAAACCTTCGACGCACCGCCGGTTGCCAGTACCACTGCTTTTGCGTGGCAGGTTTCCACCGTTTCTTTATTTCGGTTCCATACCCACGCGCCAACAACCCGTCGCGTGCCCGGGAGGCCAATTTTGTCAGAAACAATCAGATCAACTGCGTTGCTGCGCTCCAGCACACGAATATTCGGATGGTTCTGCGCCTTGCTCACCAGCGTGGATTGTACTTCTCTACCGGTGGCGTCGGCGGCATGAAGAATACGACGGTGACTATGTCCACCTTCACGGGTCAGATGGTAGCTTTCTTCGCCATTCGGTTGAACGTGGGTATCAAACAAAACCCCTTGGTCAATTAACCATTGCACACAGGATCGTGCATTGCTGGCGACAAATTCAACTGCATGGCGATCGTAAATACCAGCCCCGGCAATCAATGTGTCTTCCACATGCGAGTCAATGCTGTCAGTTTCATCAAACACGGCGGCAATACCGCCCTGGGCATAAAATGTTGAACCTTCCGTTACCGGGCCTTTACTTAGAACGATGACCTGATGCTGGTCAGCCAGGCGTAGCGCCAGTGAAAGTCCGGCTGCGCCGCTACCGATAATCAACACGTCACATGAATGTTCTGGGAGAGTATTCATTTTCTTTGTTTAATTTACTAAACACTGTTTGGTCAGCATAGCATCATGTTGTGCGAATAAACACCTGCTATTTTAATATTTGTTACAGTGGCTAAACACGCTGACGCAGGGCGGCGAGAAAAAGAGAAGTTACTGGCTGGTGGAGGATTAGGTGGTGAAATAAAAAGGCCGTTGGGTTACTCTTCAGGCAGTTAAATGGGCATTTCTACACAGATAATGCGATGTTCAGATTCTGTAGACTTATAATGATAGATAATGATCCGTCTACAGCATGACAAACAAAAACAGATGCGTTACGGAACTTTACAAAAACGAGACACTCTAACCCTTTGCTTGCTCAAATTGCAGCTAATGGAGTGGCGTTTCGATAGCGCGTGGAAATTTGGTTTGGGGAGACTTTACCTCGGATGAGCGAGCAGTTAACGGACCAGGTCCTGGTTGAACGGGTCCAGAAGGGAGATCAGAAAGCCTTTAACCTACTGGTAGTGCGCTATCAGCATAAAGTGGCGAGTCTGGTTTCCCGCTATGTGCCGTCGGGTGATGTTCCCGATGTGGTACAAGAAGCTTTTATTAAAGCCTATCGTGCGCTGGATTCGTTCCGGGGAGATAGCGCTTTTTATACATGGCTGTATCGGATTGCTGTAAATACAGCGAAAAATTACCTGGTTGCTCAGGGGCGTCGTCCACCTTCCAGTGATGTGGATGCCATTGAAGCTGAAAACTTCGAAAGTGGCGGCGCGTTGAAAGAAATTTCGAACCCTGAGAACTTAATGTTGTCAGAAGAACTGAGACAGATAGTTTTCCGAACTATTGAGTCCCTCCCGGAAGATTTGCGCATGGCAATAACCTTGCGGGAGCTGGATGGCCTGAGCTATGAAGAGATAGCCGCTATCATGGATTGTCCGGTAGGTACGGTGCGTTCACGTATCTTCCGAGCGAGGGAAGCTATTGATAACAAAGTTCAACCGCTTATCAGGCGTTGACGATAGCGGGATACTGGATAAGGGTATTAGGCATGCAGAAAGAACAACTTTCCGCTTTAATGGATGGCGAAACGCTGGATAGTGAGCTGCTTAACGAACTGGCTCATAACCCAGAAATGCAGAAAACCTGGGAAAGCTATCACTTAATCCGTGACTCAATGCGGGGTGATACTCCCGAGGTGCTCCATTTCGATATCTCTTCACGCGTGATGGCCGCCATTGAAGAAGAGCCAGTACGTCAACCGGCGACATTGATCCCGGAAGCCCAGCCTGCGCCGCATCAATGGCAGAAAATGCCATTCTGGCAGAAAGTACGTCCGTGGGCGGCACAGCTTACCCAAATGGGCGTAGCAGCATGCGTATCGCTTGCAGTTATCGTTGGCGTCCAGCACTATAA
>NZ_CAOLGM010000194.1:0-5326 GCF_948475835.1 uncultured Escherichia sp.
GCGGCGTGAGCGATGATGTTCGCTTTTAATAATAGTGCCGCACTGCGCAGCGCAGGCGCGGCAACATAGCTCTGGCGTGAGGCAAATGCGCCGGGATCGAACGGCGTAACGTCGGTATCTTGAGTTGAAATAACGCGAACGTCGCTGACCGGAACCCCCACGGTTTCTGCCACCATTTGCGAGAAGACGGTGTCGGCACCCTGACCGATTTCCGTCGCGCCGCTTTGCACGTTGATGGTTCCATCCTGATTCATCAGAAGGCGCGCGCCTGCTATTTCTACGCCGACAGGCCAGGTGTTAGAGGTGTAGCTAAAACAGGCGACGCCAACGCCGCGGCGCAAATTGCCTTGCTGGTTCTGGCATTCTGCACGGCGTTTTTCCCATTCAAAGATTTTCCGGCCTTTTTCAAGACACTCCGGCAACCCTGCGCTGTAAATACGTTTGCCCGTGAGCGGATTAGCATCTCCTTCGCGGGCGGCGTTGCGTAAACGAATTTCAACAGGATCAATACCTAACGCTGTCGCGGCGTCATCAAGCATAGACTCAACGGCAAATACGACTTGTGGCGCGCCATAACCACGCATCGCACCAGCCGAGGGGAGGTTGGTATAGCAGGTCTTTGAACTGTAAGCGTAGGCACAACGAGGATAAAGGTAAGCGACTTTATTCCCCCCCGCAGAAGCGATGGAGTGCCCGTGAGATGCATAAGCGCCGGTGTTAGACAGAACATCCAGACTATAACCTTTCAATGTTCCGTCGCGGTTCACGCCCATTTGCCCGTCAATGGTAAAAGCGTGGCGGGTACGGGTTGCGAGGAAACACTCTTCACGGCTAAGGGAAACTTTCACCGGAATGCCGCCAAGCTTGCTGGTCAGGAATGCCGCCATTGGCTCTTCCAGTACATCCTGTTTATTACCAAAACCGCCACCGACAAACGGTTTGATGACTCGTACGCATGACCAGGGAATATCCAGCGCCTGACCAACCACGCGGCGAACAATGTGCGGGATCTGGGTGCTGGAAACGATGGTAATTCGCGAGTCATCCTCCATCCACGCCAGCGATGTTACGCTTTCCATGTGACAATGTTGAATAACGGGGGTCTGATAGTGCCCCTGTACCTGGTAGTCGGCGGCATCGATTGTTTGTTGGACATTACCCGTCGACATCGTGCTTTGTTTCAGTAAATTGCCACCGTTATGGATTGGTGCAGCGTCTTCTGCCAGCGCCGCTTCTGGCGTGGTGATAACGGGTAATTCTTGCCACTCAATGCTGACCAATTGCGCCGCTTTTTCTGCCGTGAGTTCATCGCGGGCCACGACGATGGCAACGGCGTCACCATGATGACGAACATGGCGAGTTAGCAGTGCGCGATCGGCGGTATCGCGCTTGTTTTCGTCAAGTGTCCAGGCATGCCCAGCAGTAGCAAATGGAATATCAGGCACATCTTCCCAGGTAAAAATCGCCAGTACGCCCGGCAAACTTCTGGCTTGTTCATCATTAATACTTACGGCATAACCATGTGCGATAGGGCTACGTACATATTTCGCATAACACATGCCCGCCATAACATAATCGTCAGTATATCGTGCCCGCCCGGTGACCTTAGCAATGGCATCGACGCGCATGCATGATTCACCCGTAGCGGTTGCTTCCCGCGCTTCCATAGAAATCCCCTCGATTTGAACATTTGGTTCTTATGGCAAAGATTTAGTCTAAGCAGGCAAGATTTACGCCAGAAACGACGATAAGCGTTAGGGGAGGTAGGAAGTGTGATGACGTTAAAAAAACACAGATATGATACGAAACAGGACTCTGAATAGGGGCAGTGATACGTATCAATATGAGTGGCGATAAAATCAATGTGATAAATTGGGATTATTACGCATCAGGATGGGAAATAGGGTAAAAAGTCAGGAAGTTCGATACCTCTACAGCGAATATTTTGCTGATGATACTTCCCTTTGCCAAATGAAATTAACCTCTTTCTCTATTACCACGTTTTTCCAGAAGCAAGAGATTGGGTATCAAGAGGCTGGCTGCTATGATAAGGCGTCTTGTTTTTTAAGCG
Organism: uncultured Escherichia sp.; assembly: GCF_948475835.1. Lineage (NCBI taxonomy): Bacteria > Pseudomonadati > Pseudomonadota > Gammaproteobacteria > Enterobacterales > Enterobacteriaceae > Escherichia > uncultured Escherichia sp. Next base: position 2,072 of record NZ_CAOLGM010000194.1, read on the forward strand.
AGGAAAGATTTTGAGTGCGGGACGCCTGAATAAAAAATCTCTGGGTATCGTGATGTTGTTATCGGTTGGACTGCTTTTGGCGGGCTGTTCGGGTAGCAAATCATCCGATACAGGAACGTATTCCGGCTCCGTTTACACCGTGAAACGGGGGGATACGCTATATCGTATTTCGCGCACCACGGGAACCAGCGTAAAAGAACTGGCGCGACTGAACGGCATTTCCCCCCCTTACACCATTGAAGTTGGTCAGAAACTAAAACTGGGTGGGGCGAAAAGTAGCAGTAGTACACGTAAATCAACCGCCAAATCAACGACCAAAACCGCATCGGTTACACCGTCATCAGCGGTACCGAAATCTTCCTGGCCGCCAGTAGGGCAACGTTGTTGGTTATGGCCAACGACAGGGAAAGTTATCATGCCGTATTCGACAGCAGATGGCGGCAATAAAGGGATTGATATCTCAGCTCCACGGGGTACACCTATTTACGCCGCGGGTGCAGGAAAGGTGGTGTATGTGGGCAACCAGCTGCGTGGCTACGGTAATCTCATCATGATTAAACACAGTGAAGATTACATTACGGCTTACGCCCATAATGACACGATGCTGGTAAATAATGGGCAAAGCGTGAAGGCTGGGCAAAAAATCGCCACTATGGGGAGCACGGATGCGGCATCTGTTCGCCTGCATTTCCAGATTCGTTACCGTGCAACGGCAATTGATCCGCTACGTTACTTGCCGCCGCAGGGCAGCAAGCCAAAATGCTGATGGCGAATTAATCAGCAGTCAGCAGCGCGGCACTTGCTAAGGAGAGCGTAAGGTTTATAATGCCTTACGCATCTCGAAGCGGGCGTAGTTCAATGGTAGAACGAGAGCTTCCCAAGCTCTATACGAGGGTTCGATTCCCTTCGCCCGCTCCAATTTATCTTCACCTGATCAATCTGCCATTTTTGCTGTATCTGATTTTCTATATTATCTTAATTCAATCGCTTCAGACTTTTCGCAATCGCCGTAATACTTCCCCATTTTGTTGTAAATAAAAAGCGTTTACGCAATGCAATCCTTTTGTAACAACCCAGGTAAAACACCTTATTTTCAAGTTGTTAAATAAGTGGTTATCTACGCTTTTAACAAACGATTGATGGAATATTTTATGAAAGGGAAATCTGCATTAACTCTTCTGCTCGCTGGTATATTTTCGTGCGGCACATGCCAGGCGACAGGGGCAGAAGTGACGAGTGAATCTGTATTTAACATTCTTAATTCCACGGGGGCAGCAACAGATAAAAGTTATTTATCGTTAAATCCAGATAAGTATCCTAATTATCGTCTTTTGATTCACTCAGCCAAATTACAAAATGAAATAAAGAGCCACTATACCAAAGACGAAATTCAAGGATTGCTAACATTAACAGAAAACACACGAAAGTTAACGTTGACGGAGAAACCCTGGGGAACGTTTATTCTTGCTTCTACTTTCGAAGATGACAAAACAGCGGCACAAACCCACTATGATGCTGTCTGGCTGAGGGATAGTTTATGGGGCTATATGGCATTAGTATCAGATCAGGGAAATAGTGTAGCCGCAAAAAAGGTTCTGCTCACCCTGTGGGATTATATGTCTACGCCCGACCAGATTAAGCGGATGCAGGACGTCATTAGCAACCCCAAACGACTGGATGGAGTTCCCGGGCAAATGAATGTTGTGCATATCCGATTTGACAGCAACTCCCCCGTGATGGCAGATGTGCAGGAAGAAGGCAAGCCGCAGCTGTGGAACCATAAACAAAATGATGCGTTAGGTCTTTATCTTGATCTCCTTATACAAGCAATCGACACTGATACAATTAACGCTGAAGATTGGCAAAAAGGTGACCGATTAAAATCGGTTGCGCTGCTGATTGCTTATCTGGATAAAGCCAATTTCTATGTTATGGAAGATTCCGGAGCATGGGAAGAAGATGCCCGATTAAACACATCTTCCGTTGCACTGGTGACCTCTGGACTGGAACGTTTGTCGAACTTACTCTCGAAGAAAGACTCTGTTTTTGTCTCTGATTTACTACGCGAAGCTAAAGCCAATGAACTGGATGAACCTCTTTCAACAACGAGGTTGAACCACCTCATAGATAAAGGTTATGAAAGAATAACGTTACAGCTTGATTTAGGGGGAGAATCCCCAGGTTATCTGGAAAAAGATAAACATTACAGAGAAGCCGATGCGGCTTTACTTAATGTTATTTATCCTGCAAATCTTGCAAAGATAAACACCAGAAGAAAAGAGCAGGTTCTAAAAATAGTTAAAAAACTAGCAGGTCCGTATGGTATAAAAAGATACGAGAAGGATAATTATCAGTCGGCAAATTTTTGGTTCAATGATATTAAAACCGATACCGATCAAAATTCACATGCGAAAAGAGAAAAGAGCTTCATTCCATCAACAGAAGCAGAATGGTTTTTTGACTCATGGTATGCAAAATCAGCAGCAATTGTTTATAAAGAATCAAGAAAGGAAGAGTATTTGAATGACTCAGTGCAATTTATGAATAGATCATTGGCCCAAATAACAGGCGAGAATATGATTGGTGCAAATGGCAGGAGTGTACCTGAAATGGCACTTCCCGAAAGCTATAACTATATCCACAAGTCGGGAACTTTGCATGAAGCGCCAAGCCCTATCATTCCGCTAAATTGGTCGAAAGCTTCAATGACTCTCATGTTGAAAGAGATGTCCAACCTTATCAATGATGAGGGAATTAAATAGTTTTCATAATGAGTTACAGCACAACGTTGGGTATTGACTGAGCAAGATGAACGACAAGGACAACGACATCAGCCTTATGAGGAGCAAGAAAATGAAAGCAAATTCGAAAACGATCAGAAGGATGAAAGTTAATGTTCGGTCTGAGGAAAGTAAATCGAAACACTCATACGTTTGAAACCACTTTTCAAAATTGGAAAGAAAATGGCGAAGATGTTGCATTATTAATGCCCGAATTTAGTGCTAAATGGTTACCGATAGCAGAAGAGAGTGGCAGCTGGTCTGGATGGGTATTGCTTGGAGAAATATTTCCCTTAATTTCATCTGAGCTCGCTGGGATGGCTTTAATGCCAGAAACGGAAAGGTTAATAGGGGAATGGCTCAGTTTATCCAGTTCCCCGTTAAATCTAAAGCATCCTGAACTAAAATATAATCGTTTGCACGTAGGTAAAGTATTTGATGGAGTATTGAGCCCTGCTCAACCACTAATAAGAAT
>NZ_CAOLGM010000195.1:0-5210 GCF_948475835.1 uncultured Escherichia sp.
GTTATGGTGAGCGTTATTTGGGTAACGGCGACCGTGCTGAAACCTACACTGGTGGTCTGAAATACGACGCTAACAACATCTACCTGGCTGCTCAGTACACCCAGACCTACAACGCAACTCGCGTAGGTTCCCTGGGTTGGGCGAACAAAGCACAGAACTTCGAAGCTGTTGCTCAGTACCAGTTCGACTTCGGTCTGCGTCCGTCTGTAGCATACCTGCAGTCTAAAGGTAAAAACCTGGGTGTCATCAATGGTCGTAACTACGACGACGAAGATATCCTGAAATATGTTGATGTTGGCGCGACCTACTACTTCAACAAAAACATGTCCACCTATGTTGACTACAAAATCAACCTGCTGGACGACAACCAGTTCACTCGTGACGCTGGCATCAACACTGATAACATCGTAGCTCTGGGTCTGGTTTACCAGTTCTAATCTCGATTGATACCGAACAAAGGGCCTGCGGGCCCTTTTTTCATTGTTTTCAGCGTACAAACTCAGTTTTTTGGTGTACTCTTGCGACCGTTCGCATGAGGATAATCACGTATGGAAATAAGCTTTACCCGCGTGGCACTGCTGGCTGCCGCGCTCTTCTTTGTTGGTTGCGATCAAAAACCACAACCCGCCAAAACCCACGCTACTGAAGTTACCGTTCTTGAAGGCAAAACCATGGGTACCTTCTGGCGTGCCAGCATCCCGGGCATTGATGCCAAACGCAGTGCCGAACTTAAAGAAAAGATTCAGACCCAGCTGGACGCCGACGATCAGCTGCTTTCGACCTATAAAAAAGATTCCGCGCTGATGCGCTTTAACGACTCGCAAAGTTTGTCGCCGTGGCCAGTAAGTGAAGCGATGGCCGAAATCGTCACTACCTCGCTGCGCATTGGCGCGAAGACCGATGGTGCGATGGATATTACCGTCGGGCCGCTGGTAAATCTGTGGGGCTTTGGCCCGGAACAACAGCCGGTTCAAATTCCGAGCCAGGAACAGATCGACGAGATGAAAGCCAAAACTGGTTTACAGCACCTTACGGTCATTAATCAGTCGCATCAGCAATATCTGCAAAAAGACCTGCCGGATTTATATGTCGATCTCTCTACCGTCGGCGAAGGTTATGCGGCGGATCACTTGGCACGCTTGATGGAGCAGGAAGGGATTTCCCGCTATCTGGTGTCGGTGGGCGGCGCGCTGAACAGCCGTGGTATGAACGGTGAAGGCCTGCCGTGGCGGGTAGCGATTCAAAAACCAACCGATAAAGAAAACGCAGTTCAGGCTGTGGTGGATATCAACGGTCATGGGATTAGCACCTCTGGCAGCTACCGTAACTATTACGAACTGGACGGCAAACGTCTTTCCCATGTTATCGATCCGCAAACCGGGCGTCCCATCGAACACAATCTGGTATCCGTGACGGTGATTGCTCCGACGGCGCTGGAAGCCGATGCCTGGGATACTGGCTTAATGGTACTCGGGCCGGAGAAAGCCAAAGAGGTTGTTCGCCGGGAAGGGCTGGCGGTTTATATGATCACCAAAGAAGGCGATAGCTTTAAAACCTGGATGTCACCACAGTTTAAAAGCTTCCTTGTCAGCGAAAAAAATTAAAGCGCAAGATTGTTGGTTTTTGCGTGATGGTTACCGGGCAGACTAAAGGCTATCCTTAACCAGGGAGCTGATTATGAAAAAAGCCACATGCTTAACTGACGATCAACGCTGGCAATCTGTCTTAGCCCGCGACCCGAATGCCGACGGCGAATTCGTTTTCGCCGTGCGTACCACAGGCATCTTTTGCCGTCCGTCTTGCCGCGCCAGACATGCTTTGCGGGAAAACGTCTCCTTCTACGCAAATGCCAGCGAGGCACTCGCCGCTGGCTTTCGCCCCTGCAAACGTTGTCAGCCAGAAAAAGCCAATGCCCAGCAACATCGGTTGGATAAAATCACCCACGCGTGTCGACTGCTGGAACAGGAAACGCCTGTAACGCTGGAAGCCTTAGCCGACCAGGTGGCGATGAGTCCATTTCATCTACATCGGTTGTTTAAAGCGACTACCGGAATGACGCCTAAAGCCTGGCAACAGGCCTGGCGCGCTCGCCGTTTGCGCGAATCGCTGGCGAAAGGGGAGAGCGTGACGACGTCTATTCTTAACGCCGGATTCCCCGACAGCAGCAGTTACTACCGCAAAGCCGATGAAACGCTGGGCATGACGGCTAAACAATTCCGTCACGGTGGCGAAAATCTGGCGGTGCGTTACGCGCTGGCTGATTGTGAGCTGGGGCGTTGCCTGGTGGCAGAAAGCGAGCGGGGGATTTGCGCGATATTGCTGGGCGATGATGACGCGACACTAATCAGCGAGTTGCAGCAGATGTTTCCCGCTGCCGACAACGCGCCTGCCGATCTGACGTTTCAGCAACATGTGCGTGAAGTGATCGCCAGCCTCAATCAACGCGATACGCCGCTGACGTTACCGCTGGATATTCGCGGCACTGCTTTTCAGCAACAAGTCTGGCAGGCACTGCGCACGATACCTTGCGGTGAAACCGTCAGTTATCAGCAACTGGCTAACGCCATCGGCAAACCGAAAGCGGTACGGGCCGTTGCCAGCGCCTGTGCCGCCAACAAGCTGGCTATCGTTATACCCTGTCATCGGGTAGTACGCGGTGATGGATCGCTTTCAGGTTACCGCTGGGGCGCGTCGCGCAAAGCGCAGCTGCTGCGCCGCGAAGCTGAGAATGAGGAGAGGTAATGTTGGATCTGTTTGCCGATGCTGAACCGTGGCAAGAGCCACTGGCGGCTGGTGCGGTAATTTTACGGCGTTTTGCTTTTAACGCTGCGGAGCAACTAATCCACGATATTAATGACGTTGCCAGCCAGTCGCCGTTTCGCCAGATGGTCACCCCCGGCGGATATACCATGTCGGTGGCGATGACTAACTGCGGGCTGCTGGGCTGGACGACCAATCGGCAAGGTTATCTCTATTCGCCCATTGATCCGCAAACAAATAAACCGTGGCCCGCCATGCCGCAGAGTTTTCATGATTTATGTCAACGTGCGGCTACGGCGGCGGGCTATCCAGATTTCCAGCCAGATGCTTGTCTTATCAACCGCTACGCTCCTGGCGCGAAACTGTCGCTGCATCAGGATAAAGACGAACCGGATCTGCGCGCGCCAATTGTTTCTGTTTCTCTGGGCTTACCCGCGATTTTTCAATTTGGTGGCCTGAAACGTAATGATCCGCTCAAACGTTTGTTGTTGGAACATGGCGATGTGGTGGTATGGGGCGGTGAATCGCGGCTGTTTTATCACGGCATTCAACCGTTGAAAGCGGGGTTTCATCCACTCACCACCGACTGCCGCTACAACCTGACATTCCGTCAGGCAGGTAAAAAAGAATAAAAATAAGAATTATTATTGCTGTGCGCGCGAAGATGTTTAAACTGCGGGCTGTAATTCATTGTCCGGGTTTTCTGCATGGAACTTCTTGTACTTGTCTGGCGGCAGTATCGCTGGCCATTTATCAGTGTGATGGCGCTAAGCCTCGCCAGTGCGGCTTTAGGCATTGGCTTAATTGCTTTTATCAATCAGCGCCTTATCGAAACGGCGGATAGCAGTCTGCTGGTGTTGCCGGAGTTTCTGGGATTAATGCTGCTGTTGATGGCAGTCACTCTCGGATCGCAACTGGCGCTCACCACTTTGGGGCATCACTTCGTTTACCGACTGCGTAGTGAATTTATCAAGCGGATTCTCGATACCCACGTCGAGCGCATTGAACAACTCGGTAGCGCCTCGTTGCTGGCGGGATTAACCAGCGATGTGCGCAATATCACCATTGCTTTTGTGCGTCTGCCGGAACTTGTGCAGGGGATCATTCTCACTATCGGTTCCGCGGCGTATCTGTGGATGCTGTCGGGCAAAATGTTGCTGGTAACGGCTATCTGGATGGCGATCACCATCTGGGGTGGTTTTGTACTGGTGGCGCGGGTGTACAAACATATGGCGACCCTGCGTGAAACCGAAGACAAGCTGTACACGGATTTTCAAACCGTACTCGAAGGGCGCAAAGAGCTGACTCTGAACCGGGAACGCGCCGAGTATGTGTTTAACAACCTCTACATCCCCGATGCGCAAGAGTATCGCCATCATATTATTCGCGCAGACACCTTCCATCTTAGCGCCGTGAACTGGTCAAACATCATGATGCTGGGCGCTATCGGCCTGGTGTTCTGGATGGCGAACAGTCTCGGTTGGGCTGATACCAACGTTGCTGCGACCTATTCGTTGACGCTGTTATTCCTGCGTACGCCGCTGCTTTCGGCGGTTGGCGCATTGCCGACGCTGCTGACGGCGCAGGTGGCGTTTAACAAGCTGAACAAATTCGCACTCGCGCCTTTCAAAGCTGAGTTTCCGCGCCCGCAGGCTTTTCCCAACTGGCAAACGCTGGAGCTGCGTAACGTGACGTTTAGCTATCAGGATAACGCGTTTTCCGTTGGGCCGATTAACCTCACCATTAAACGTGGCGAGCTGCTGTTTCTGATTGGTGGCAACGGTAGTGGAAAATCGACGCTGGCGATGTTGCTGACGGGCTTGTACCAGCCACAAAGCGGCGAAATCTTGCTGGATGGCAAACCTGTCAGTGGCGAACAACCGGAAGATTATCGCAAACTGTTTTCGGCAGTGTTTACCGATGTCTGGCTGTTTGATCAACTGCTGGGGCCGGAGGGTAAACCCGCTAACCCGCAACTGGTTGAGAAGTGGCTGGCGCAGCTGAAAATGGCTCATAAGCTTGAGTTAAGCAACGGGCGTATTGTTAACCTGAAGTTATCAAAAGGGCAGAAAAAACGCGTGGCGCTGTTGCTGGCGCTGGCAGAAGAACGCGATATTATCCTGCTGGATGAATGGGCGGCGGATCAGGATCCACACTTCCGTCGTGAGTTTTATCAGGTGTTGCTGCCGCTGATGCAGGAGATGGGTAAAACTATTTTCGCTATCAGTCATGATGATCATTACTTTATCCACGCCGACCGCCTGCTGGAAATGCGCAATGGGCAACTTAGCGAGCTGACGGGCGAAGAGCGCGATGCCGCTTCGCGTGATGCCGTTGCCCGGACGGCATAATATTACGACGCTGACCTGGCGGACTGCTGCCGTCAGGTCAATATGCTAAAAATCCCTTCATTTCTAATAACCCTATAATTAATCAACGAAATTATAATG
>NZ_CAOLGM010000196.1:0-5061 GCF_948475835.1 uncultured Escherichia sp.
CTGTAGTTCAGTCGGTAGAACGGCGGACTGTTAATCCGTATGTCACTGGTTCGAGTCCAGTCAGAGGAGCCAAATTCAAAAAAGCCTGCTTTCTAGCAGGCTTTTTGCTTTCTAATTACCAACGCTCTTAAAACATCTGTCTTGAACCAGAACTAATTTGCACAGGCATTCCCGATCGACGTTGCAACGCAGCATTTGCGCGATTTACATCAACTTCTTGCCCGCTGATAAACGCCCGCAAAGATGGGGTTACCGGCAATGGCACTTTTCGGTCAGACTCATATTCTGCACGATTGCGCGACAACGGCTCATGAACTTCCAGCCAGTTCGAGCCATCTGGTTCAGTGGTGTATTTTACTGGCTGGTCGATAATTTGCACACGCGTCCCAACAGGAACATTATCAAACAGATATTTGATATCGTCATTGCGCAGACGAATACAGCCCTGACTTACCCGGAGCCCAATACCAAAATTGGCATTGGTACCATGGATGGCATACAACCTGCCAATATAAATCGCGTACAGCCCCATGGGATTATCGGGGCCCGCAGGAACAAATGCGGGCAAACTCTCCCCTCGTTTCGCATATTCGCGCCGAGTGTTCGGCGTTGGCGTCCAGGTTGGAGCTTCTTGTTTACGTTCAACGGTAGTCACCCAGTTACGCGGGGTTTCTCGCCCAGCCTGGCCGATACCAATAGGAAAGACTTCCACAGTATTACTGTCTGGTGGGTAGTAATAAAGACGCATCTCAGCGACGTTAACCACAATCCCTTTACGAACAGTGGCGGGCAAAATCAGTTGCTGCGGAATGGTGAGTTGCGAGCCAGACTTCGGCAAAAAAACATCAGCGCCCGGGTTCGCTTCCAGCATGTTACTTAACCCTTGCCCGTATTGTGCGGCAAAAGTCTCCAGCGGCTGGGTATTGTGATCAGGAACAGTTACAGTAAACGACTGCCCCACTAAACGGCTACCCTCTGGAGGTAATGGATAAGTTACCGCCAGGCTAGTATGGCTGGCAAAAAGCAGAGCAAATGAGCAAAAAATATTTACACGACGCATCATGTCCCTTTCCTAAGTCGCGAAAGCTATCCGTTAAGTATAGCTTTTATCAGACTTTTCGTTTTTAACTGTTCAAATCAGAAGTCGTATTCCCCGGTAGAACAATATTACTGGCAGCAAGTTCGCCCATGTTGTTATATATCGCACAGGCAGCTTCGATGATGGGCATCGCCAGAGCTGCGCCACTCCCCTCACCTAAACGCATCTCCATATTGAGATAAGGCTCCAGCCCCAAATGCGACAGCGCAATACGCGCCCCTTTTTCTGCCGACAGGTGAGAAGGAATGAGATACGGTTTGATTGCAGGAGACATCTGGCAGGCTGCGAGCGCGGCAGCATAAGAAAGAAATCCATCCAGCAACACGGGTAAACCGCAGGAAGCAGCGCCTAACATCACGCCAGCCATTCCGACCAAATCAAATCCACCCACTTTTGCCAGGACATCAACGCCATCCTGCGGATTTGGTTGATTCAACGTAATCGCCCGGCGCACAACATCAATTTTATTAGCCAGTTTATCTGTCGGCAGGTTTGCGCCAATCCCAACCACTTCTTCAGGAGCCCGGCCAGTGATTGTGCTGACTATTGCCGCTGCCGGTGTCGTGTTTGCCATCCCCAGTTCACCTACACCAAACAGCGTAACACCGTTTTTTGCCAGCTCCCGCGTATAACATATGACGTCCAAAAGCAACTTTTCTGCCTGATGGCGACTCATTGCCGGAGCTGAAGCAATATTGCCACTACCTCGAGCAACACGCATGTTGATAAGCCCGGGGATAGGCTCAGCAGTATCAATACCAACATCAATTACGTAGACGTTAGCGCCCGCTTGTGCTGCCAGCACACACACGCCGGTTGTTCCGCGGGTCATATTTTCAGCCTGAATGGCTGTCACTTCTTTTGGGGAAATAGCGACCCCTTCCTCCCAGACGCCGTGATCGGCACACATAACCAGTACCGCTTTTTTGCCCACATGCGGTATGCCATTCAACCCCGGCATTCCTGCCAGTTGTATGGCAAGCGCCTCCAGCCTTCCCAGGCTACCAACAGGTTTGAGTAACCCGTCAATATGCCGTTGTGCACGCGACATCGCGGCAGGATCGATGGCAGGGATCGTATTCAGTAAATCGGCAAGTGTTTGCATGTCACGTCTCTTTATAGCAGTGCCAGCAGGAAGACCAGTTCACCAAGCTCTATAGCAGCTCCCAGCGTATCGCCGGTTTGCCCGCCCAGCGTACGTTTGAGAAGCTGACCGAGGATGAAAATCGCCACCATCGTCACCACCATAGCAGCCACACCATGCATACCCGGCAATAATACGGCAGCAAAAATAGCGGCTAAGCCGAGTGTGACGCAGGTTTGTCGCCCATCAATTTTGCCAATGAACACATTGCCAAGCCCTTCTTCCCGGGCATAACGATGACGATACATCAATAATGCGGCAGTCCCGCGGCTGACCGCACATGCTGCCGCCAGCGATGCAAGGATCGGTTCGCCACGCAGAGCCAACTCGCTTAACACCAGAATCTTTGCCAGTACCACAAAAATCAATGCCAGACCGCCGTGGGTGCCTAAACGGCTATCACGCATGATTTCCAACATGCGATCGCGGCTACGTGCAGAAAATACGCCATCACAGGTATCGGCGAGGCCGTCCAGGTGGAATCCCCCGGTCATCAGCGCCAGCACAAGCACGCTAAACAGTGCCGCCAGTGGTACGCCACACCATGCCTGCAGCACCATGAAGACCAGCCCGCTAATCGCGCCAAGCAATAATCCAATTAAAGGAAAAGTAATAATACCGCGAGAATAATGCTCGAAATCCAGTCCCTGGGACCAGCGACGCGGTACAGGCAGACGCGTAATAAAAGAGAGCATCGCCCAAAATAATTTACTCATTTGATTTTTACTCCAATACCCGAAACCACCAACCATACTTCATTTGCCGCAGCGGCCAGCTGCTGATTTACCCGCCCGGCAATATCACGAAAATGTCGTGCCAGACGACTCTCCGGCACAATCCCCATTCCCACTTCGTTAGTCACTAATACAACCTTTGCGGGACAACGTTGGCAGGCAGCAATCAACGACTGAATCTCAGCATTAATCGCCTGTTCCATCGCCTGATAATCCCATTCATCAGGGTCTTTATCGCCGCCATAATCAAACAACAGATTAGTCACCATGGTGGTAACGCATTCCAGCAATACAGCCTCATGCGGGTTAATGTCTGCATGAATTAATTCATCAAGATGTTGCCAACGCTCCACCGTGCGCCAGTGCGCCGGGCGGCCTTGCCGATGATGTTCTATCCGTGCAGCCATCTCATCATCAAGGATTTGTGAGGTGGCGATATACAGAACCTGTGAAGAGTCCCCAATAAGCGCCTCTGCATGGCGACTCTTCCCGCTCCGTGCGCCCCCCGTCACCAAAATCATCATACCGACTCCTGATTCAATTGTATGATGGTATTCATTGAACAGAACAATGGATCCCCCACCGTTGCTGACCGCAAAACATTTACGCGATTAATACTGCGCGTAATATAATTAAAAATCCAGCATTCTCAATCCATTACGAAAGAAGATGGCTATGTGGAATAGCCAGACTTCCTCGTGTTAACGTCTGACAAAATGCGTCATTGACAGCGGTTTCTCTGGAATGACAGATTTCATTCAGATAATGGATTAATGCTACAGCCCCACCAGCCGGACCAGTCAGCAAACGGGCATTGTGTTCTGCAATCAAAATTACCGTCGTTCCCTCAGAATGAGCGAGCCATTCTGGTACGGATATCTCGCTTTCAGCTGCTATCAATAGCAGCACTGAATAATCGCTATACGCATCTGATAACGATTGCACAGGCCCACCATCAAGAGGCTGGAAATCTTGCTGCCAGTCCTCACCAACAAAACAGGTTATTGGCAATATTTCAGCCAGATGTTTCGCCAGATCCACATCTCCAGATAAGAGGCAAAAAAGAGCTATCGATTCGGGTTTTATCGTTTTCATGTCTCTCGCCCTCCACTTAATTTCCTGTAATGGCGGTCTGGTTGATAAGCCATGAAACAATATTGCCACACCTTGAATGCAGCCCTGGTGCCTGTCGGCACTGCGATGAAAGAACTAAATGATGCCGCCATACCCTGATCCTTTCAGGGTGGTAGGGGTATAAAGACGCGCCAGTACTCTACCGGACGCTTCCGGGCAACCCACTTCCCACCGAAGTTGTTGGTATTGACTGACAGACTGGTCTTCTGGCTTAGCGTCATCCTCACCCGACCTTCCCAATCTCGCGATCAGTGGCATTTTCGGGTTTGTCAGCATTACAGCAGCGGGGGCTGCGAGGGATTTTCACCCTCTTCCCAGGCACAAATGTGCCACACCTGTCAGCGTATGTTATGAGCTGATTTCACTTTTCCCATAACACGTAAATAACGTTAATTATTCATTCCAGCGTTTATTTAAACCTTCCCTTTTTTTAGCATTTATTCTATACCGTTTCCATCGCCGCATTTTCACTCACTTGCTGTCGATACACCTGCGGCGTAACCTGATAAGTCTGACGGAAAACTTTGCAAAAATAACTGGTTTGCGAAAAACCTAAATTACGCGCAATGCTGGCGATGCTCCAGTCACTATGGCACAGTAACTCACGAGCGCTGGCCATCCGTTGTTGGTTTACCCACGCATTAAAACCGATTCCATGGTATTTCTTGAATAACTTACTGAAATAATAAGGACTTAGATAAACGTGCGAGGCGACATCTTCCAGACGCAAATCGTCTGATAAATGCGCATCAATATAGCGTAAAGCTTTTTTCATTTTATTGTCGTGGGGATTAGGCGCACGAGTCTGGCGCACCGAATCTGACCGAGATTTGTTCTCTTTAATAACCACAAAATTGAGTTGTTTTTTGAGGCAATTTTCCACAATCAACTTCAACAAATCAGCAGAGGCCATAACTCTTGAGTAATCCATCTCAGGAACTTTGCGGAAT
>NZ_CAOLGM010000197.1:0-5006 GCF_948475835.1 uncultured Escherichia sp.
GCTCTACACCTTCCGTATGATTTTCATCGTCTTCCACGGAAAAGAACAAATTCACGCTCACGCCGTGAAAGGGGTAACTCACAGCCTGCCGCTGATTGTGCTGCTGATCCTTTCCACCTTCGTTGGCGCACTGATTGTACCGCCGCTGCAGGGCGTGCTTCCGCAAACGACGGAACTGGCGCACGGCAGCATGTTGACCCTGGAAATTACCTCTGGCGTGGTCGCGGTGGTCGGCATTCTGCTGGCAGCCTGGCTGTGGCTGGGTAAACGTACTCTGGTGACCTCCATCGCCAACAGTGCGCCGGGCCGTCTGCTGGGCACCTGGTGGTACAACGCCTGGGGATTTGACTGGCTGTATGACAAAGTGTTCGTCAAGCCGTTCCTGGGTATTGCCTGGTTGCTGAAACGCGATCCGCTGAACTCAATGATGAACATCCCGGCTGTCCTTTCCCGCTTTGCAGGTAAAGGTCTGCTGTTAAGTGAGAACGGCTATCTGCGCTGGTATGTGGCATCCATGAGCATCGGTGCGGTCGTGGTGCTGGCACTGTTGATGGTACTGCGTTGAGTTAAGGATTGTGGGATTGCCCCTGGGCATATAAGAACGTAGGTCGGATAAGCCGCCTTCGCGGTGCATCCGACACTACCCCCAGTCCGAAGAGAATTTTCTGTCGTGAGAATTCGTTGAAAATCCGGTCCTGACGGGACTTTTACAAGGAATAAAGATCGCCATGTTACTACCCTGGCTAATATTAATTCCCTTTATTGGCGGCTTCCTGTGCTGGCAGACCGAACGCTTTGGCGTCAAGGTGCCACGCTGGATCGCGCTGATCACCATGGGATTGACGCTGGCGCTGTCGCTGCAACTGTGGTTGCAGGGCGGTTATTCACTGACGCAATCCGCCGGAATTCCGCAGTGGCAGTCTGAATTCGACATGCCGTGGATCCCGCGTTTTGGTATCTCTATTCATCTCGCCATTGACGGGCTGTCGCTGCTGATGGTCGTGCTGACCGGTCTGCTCGGTGTGCTGGCGGTACTATGTTCGTGGAAAGAGATCGAAAAATATCAGGGCTTCTTCCACCTCAACCTGATGTGGATCCTGGGCGGCGTTATCGGCGTGTTCCTTGCCATCGACATGTTCCTGTTCTTCTTCTTCTGGGAAATGATGCTGGTGCCGATGTACTTCCTGATCGCACTGTGGGGGCATAAAGCCTCTGACGGTAAAACGCGTATCACGGCGGCAACCAAGTTCTTCATTTACACCCAGGCGAGTGGCCTGGTGATGTTGATTGCCATCCTGGCGCTGGTTTTTGTTCACTACAATGCGACCGGCGTCTGGACCTTCAACTATGAAGAGCTGCTGAATACGCCAATGTCCAGTGGTGTGGAATACCTGTTAATGCTGGGCTTCTTCATCGCCTTCGCAGTCAAAATGCCGGTGGTTCCGCTGCATGGCTGGCTGCCGGATGCGCACTCCCAGGCTCCGACCGCCGGTTCCGTTGACCTCGCGGGGATCTTGCTGAAAACTGCCGCTTACGGTTTGCTGCGTTTCTCCCTGCCGCTGTTCCCGAACGCATCGGCAGAGTTTGCGCCAATCGCTATGTGGCTGGGGGTTATCGGCATCTTCTACGGTGCGTGGATGGCTTTCGCCCAGACCGATATCAAACGTCTGATCGCCTACACCTCGGTTTCCCACATGGGCTTCGTGCTGATTGCTATCTACACCGGCAGCCAGTTGGCCTACCAGGGCGCGGTAATCCAGATGATTGCGCACGGCTTGTCGGCGGCGGGTCTGTTTATTCTTTGTGGTCAGCTTTATGAACGTATCCATACCCGCGACATGCGCATGATGGGCGGTCTGTGGAGCAAGATGAAATGGCTGCCAGCACTGTCGCTGTTCTTTGCGGTGGCAACGCTTGGGATGCCTGGCACCGGTAACTTCGTCGGCGAATTTATGATTCTGTTCGGCAGCTTCCAGGTTGTCCCGGTGATTACCGTTATCTCTACCTTTGGGCTGGTCTTTGCATCTGTTTATTCGCTGGCGATGTTACATCGCGCTTACTTCGGTAAAGCGAAAAGCCAGATTGCCAGCCAGGAACTGCCAGGGATGTCGCTGCGTGAGCTGTTTATGATCCTGTTGCTGGTGGTGCTGCTGGTACTGCTGGGCTTCTATCCGCAGCCGATTCTGGATACCTCGCACTCCGCGATTGGCAATATCCAGCAGTGGTTTGTTAATTCCGTTACTACTACAAGGCCGTAAATCGCCATGACAATAACTCCACAAAACCTGATCGCACTGCTACCGTTGCTGATCGTCGGCTTGACGGTGGTGGTTGTGATGCTCTCCATTGCGTGGCGACGCAATCATTTCCTCAACGCTACGCTCTCGGTTATTGGGCTTAACGCGGCGCTGGTTTCGCTCTGGTTTGTCGGCCAGGCGGGCGCTATGGACGTTACGCCGCTGATGCGCGTTGATGGTTTCGCCATGCTTTACACCGGGCTGGTATTGTTGGCGAGCCTCGCCACCTGTACTTTCGCCTACCCGTGGCTTGAAGGCTATAACGACAACAAGGATGAGTTCTACCTGTTGGTGTTAATTGCCGCGCTGGGCGGGATCCTGCTGGCGAATGCCAACCATCTGGCGTCTTTGTTCCTCGGTATTGAACTGATCTCTTTGCCGCTGTTTGGCCTGGTCGGTTACGCTTTCCGCCAGAAACGTTCGCTGGAAGCCAGTATCAAATACACCATCCTTTCTGCCGCAGCGTCTTCTTTCCTGCTGTTTGGTATGGCGCTGGTGTATGCACAGTCTGGCGACCTGTCGTTTGTCGCGCTGGGTAAAAACCTCGGCGACGGTATGCTCAACGAGCCGCTGTTGCTGGCAGGTTTCGGACTGATGATTGTTGGCCTCGGCTTCAAACTCTCTCTGGTGCCGTTCCACCTGTGGACGCCAGACGTATACCAGGGCGCGCCTGCGCCGGTTTCCACTTTCCTGGCGACGGCGAGCAAAATCGCTATCTTCGGTGTGGTGATGCGTCTGTTCCTCTACGCACCGGTGGGTGACAGCGAAGCGATTCGGGTAGTGCTGGCGATTATCGCCTTTGCCTCTATCATCTTCGGTAACCTGATGGCGCTGAGCCAGACCAATATCAAACGTCTGCTCGGTTACTCATCTATCTCTCACCTCGGCTATCTGCTGGTGGCGCTGATTGCGCTGCAAACGGGCGAGATGTCGATGGAAGCGGTAGGAGTTTACCTGGCCGGTTATCTGTTCAGCAGCCTCGGCGCGTTCGGCGTGGTCAGCCTGATGTCCAGCCCGTACCGTGGCCCGGATGCTGATTCCCTGTTCTCTTACCGCGGTCTGTTCTGGCATCGCCCGATCCTCGCGGCGGTGATGACGGTGATGATGCTGTCTCTGGCCGGTATTCCGATGACGCTGGGCTTTATTGGTAAGTTCTACGTGCTGGCGGTCGGTGTCCAGGCACACTTGTGGTGGCTGGTGGGCGCCGTGGTTGTCGGTTCGGCAATCGGCCTTTACTACTACCTGCGCGTGGCGGTGAGCCTGTACCTGCACGCCCCGGAACAACCGGGTCGCGATGCACCGTCAAACTGGCAGTACAGCGCAGGCGGTATCGTGGTGCTGATCTCTGCACTGTTGGTACTGGTGCTGGGTGTATGGCCACAACCGCTGATTAGCATTGTGCGGTTAGCAATGCCGCTGATGTAAGCTATCAGTTTGTAAGTCAGAAAGCCGCCGACATGTTCGGCGGTTTTTTTTGGTGCCCTGACACCATCACCCAACAATAACCGTCAGCGCATGATTCCCTTGTCGCAGCATACGTCGATACGCGCTAATCAGCTTTTCCATATCAAGCATGATCGAAGCAAAGAGTTGCCCCTCTAACTCTTCTGAAAAGGTCACTCCCGGATAAATCTCCATTTCATTGAGTCGCTTAATGGAAAACTGTTTACGCAGCTCACTTCGATCCAGTGATTCCAGTCGGTCGATTGTCGCGGCTAACTCCTGATTCCAGGTCAATCCCAGGAAGCCATCTATGCCATCTTCGAGGCTGTGTTCACCAAGCACGGCACGACTCAGCGGATCATTCTTCGCGGGATCAAAAGCAGAGGTGCCTGTCAGCCCAAAGTGTAAAAAATCCCAGCGTTTATCAATATCCAGTCGGCGTAATCCTGAAAGCGTGTCATGTATATTATCCATCAAAGGTTTTTCAGTAGACTCAAGCAGTTGGTTAATCTTTTCTGAGTCAATTTCTGCAAAATAACCAATCATTCCCATTTATTTTTCCTCCATTGAATTTTATGTTTCGCATCTTAAAACAGACGAGGGAAAATAAAATGTACATGTCGCTGTTTCTGGACCCGCCTCGAGAAATTTTTATTATTTACTGTTGTGTAACAAGGTTATAACACCATCTGAGCCATTTTCTGATAATTCAATCTGTCTGCTGTATCACCGGGCAAGTGGTATTGTTTATTACGATAAAAAGCGGTGTCAGTAATCATTACGGCGGGAATATCGTGTTGCCAATAATTCAGGTGGTCAGAGAAATCAATACCGGGAATAAACCATGGGGCATTCATAGAATAAACAGATAAATCCCGGGATGATAACAATGCCGTTTTTACCTGACGAACGGCGTTGATATCCTGTATTCTGCCGACCAGGCAATAAAGTCCCCCCGATCGGGATAAAGCCAGGACATTGCGGGTAAGGGTAATCCTGGCTACCAGGCGCAGAGTCGTAATAGCCAATCGGGGACGCCCTGCGCGGTAACTCTGGCACCGCTACTGACAAAGAACTCTTTTATATACTCTACGGACCTATTCAGATTATCAATATTGTCGGCATTACGTGGATGCACAGTTTGTGTAAGATAACGAACTGTTTTTTCTAATTGCTCAGGACTGACGTGTCGGGGCGTTGGCGATAATGCAGTGACCCAGGGTTGGTAAAAATAATCAGAGGGAGTGAAATCAGAAAAAATATAAC
>NZ_CAOLGM010000198.1:0-4897 GCF_948475835.1 uncultured Escherichia sp.
ACTTATCACTCTCTTTGGTCTTCGCCAGAATGCTGAAAAGGGAGACTTCCCGATCCTCAAGCTTTTCCCAGGTGTGTTTGGTGTCGCACCAGGCACAGCCAACCGGGCATCCCTGTAAACGAATAAAAATGGCGGGGACGCCGGTAAAGTAACCCTCACCTTGCAGGGTCTGGAACATCTCGTTAATCGGGTACTGCATAGCATTCTCTGTGAAGTGGATAATTGTTAATTATTGCAGATCCTGCCGCAACAATCATGTCTTATTAACATTCTGTTACATGCAGATTTAAAGAAAAATGCGAAACATATCGTTAATAATTAAAGGGAGTAACGTATTATGTCAGAAGAAAATAAAGAAAATGGATTTAATCATGTCAAAACATTCACCAAAATTATATTTATTTTTTCTGTATTAGTTTTTAATGATAACGAATCTAAAATTACCGATGCCGCCGTCAATTTATTTATCCAGATTTAATGAGAAATTTATAATGCGCTATTTCATACTAATGTTCACTTTCGTATGTTCCTTTGTTGCAGCCCAACCAACTATTGTCCCACAATTACAGTAACAAGTTACGGATCTTACGAGTAGCTTAAACTCACAAGAAAAGAAAGAACTGACGCACAAGTTAGAATCTATTTTCAATAATACCCAAGTGCAAATTGCTGTATTAATTGTTCCCACAACCAAAGACGAGACAATTGAACAATATGCTACAAGAGTTTTTGACAATTGGCGTTTAGGAGATGCCAAACGTAATGATGGGATACTGATCATTGTTGCCTGGTCAGATCGTACTGTCCGCATCCAGGTAGGTTATGGGCTGGAAGAAAAGGTAACCGATGCTCTGGCTAGAGATATCATCCGTAGCAACATGATACCCGCATTTAAACAACAAAAATTTGCTCAGGGATTAGAGCTAGCTATAAACGCTTTGAATAACCAACTCACTTCACAACACCAATATCCGACTAATCCTTCAGAAAGTGAATCAGCGTCTTCCAGTGATCATTATTACTTTGCTATTTTTTGGGTATTTGCAGTGATGTTCTTCCCTTTCTGGTTTTTTCATCAAGGCAGTAATTTTTGTCGCGCATGTAAAAGTGGAGTCTATATTTCAGCAATCTATCTTTTAGATTTATTCCTGTTCTCCGATAAAATTTTTTCCATTGCTGTATTTTCCTTCTTTTTTACTTTCACCATATTTATGGTC
This sequence comes from uncultured Escherichia sp., assembly GCF_948475835.1. Lineage (NCBI taxonomy): Bacteria > Pseudomonadati > Pseudomonadota > Gammaproteobacteria > Enterobacterales > Enterobacteriaceae > Escherichia > uncultured Escherichia sp. Next base: position 1,218 of record NZ_CAOLGM010000198.1, read on the forward strand.
TTTACCTGTTTATGTGTACTTCAGAAAAGAGCATCAGGTAAAAGTTATCATTCAGACAACAGCGGTTCCGGTGGAGGCTCAAGTGGCGGCGGATTTAGCGGCGGTGGCGGTTCTTCTGGAGGTGGCGGCGCATCCGGCCGCTGGTAACTCAACCATAAAAAATGCCAGCCCGGAGGCTGGCATTTTTAAATCAGATAAAGTCAGTCTTATGCCTGGCCTTTGATCTCTTTACGACCGTTGTACGGTGCTTTTTCGCCCAGAGCTTCTTCGATACGAATCAGCTGGTTGTATTTAGCAACACGGTCAGAACGGCTCATAGAACCAGTTTTGATCTGGCCTGCAGCAGTACCAACAGCCAGGTCAGCGATGGTAGCGTCTTCAGTTTCGCCAGAACGGTGAGAGATAACTGCAGTGTAGCCAGCATCTTTCGCCATCTTGATTGCAGCCAGAGTTTCGGTCAGAGAACCGATCTGGTTGAATTTGATCAGGATGGAGTTAGCGATACCTTTTTCGATACCTTCTTTCAGGATCTTGGTGTTGGTTACGAACAGGTCGTCACCAACCAGCTGGATTTTGTCGCCCAGAACTTTGGTCTGGTATGCGAAACCGTCCCAGTCAGATTCGTCCAGACCGTCTTCGATAGAAACGATCGGGTACTGTTTGGTCAGTTCTTCCAGGAAGTGAGTGAATTCTTCAGAGGTGAACGCTTTGTTGCCTTCGCCAGCCAGAACGTATTTACCATCTTTGTAGAATTCAGAAGCTGCGCAGTCCATCGCCAGAGTGATGTCTTTGCCCAGTTCATAACCAGCAGCTTTAACAGCTTCAGCGATAACAGCCAGAGCTTCAGCGTTGGAACCCAGGTTCGGCGCATAGCCACCTTCGTCACCAACAGCAGTGTTCATGCCTTTCGCTTTCAGAACTTTTGCCAGGTGATGGAAAACTTCAGAACCCATGCGGATGGCTTCTTTCACAGTTTTCGCGCCAACCGGCTGAATCATGAATTCCTGGATATCAACGTTGTTGTCAGCGTGCTCACCACCGTTGATGATGTTCATCATCGGAACCGGCATAGAGTATTTGCCCGGAGTACCGTTCAGTTCAGCGATGTGCTCGTACAGCGGCATACCTTTAGCAGCTGCAGCAGCTTTGGCGTTAGCCAGAGATACAGCCAGGATTGCGTTCGCGCCGAATTTGGATTTGTTTTCGGTGCCGTCCAGGTCGATCATGATCTTGTCAATGCCAGCCTGATCTTTAGCATCTTTGCCAATCAGCGCCTGAGCGATCGGGCCGTTTACCGCAGCAACAGCTTTGGTTACGCCTTTACCCAGGAAACGGGATTTGTCGCCATCGCGCAGTTCCAGAGCTTCACGGGAACCAGTAGAAGCACCTGACGGAGCAGCTGCCATACCGACGAAACCACCCTCCAGATGTACTTCGGCTTCAACAGTCGGGTTACCACGGGAGTCGATGATTTCACGACCGATGATTTTTACGATTTTGGACATTAGGTTTTCCTCAAGTCACTAGTTAAACTGAAACTCCAGACAAACAACGCGTACCCAGGGTACGCGTTGCCGTTCTAACTTTTTTACTTACTTCGCCTGACGTTTCTGGAACTCGCTGGCGGCTTTCACAAAGCCTGCAAACAGCGGGTGACCATCACGTGGAGTAGAAGTAAACTCCGGATGGAACTGGCAAGCCACGAACCACGGGTGATTCGGAACTTCGATGATCTCGACCAACTGATCATCCCCGGAACGGCCCGCAACGCGCAGACCTGCATCTTCAATCTGTTTCAACAGCATGTTGTTGACTTCGTAACGGTGACGATGACGCTCAACAATTGTCGGCGCATTGTACAGCTGGCGAACCAGGCTATCGTCAACCAACTGGCACTGCTGTGCGCCGAGACGCATGGTACCGCCGAGATCGCTCTTCTCGCTACGAACTTCAACGTTGCCGTTTTCATCGCGCCACTCGGTAATCAGCGCCACAACCGGGTACTTACAGTCTGGCACAAATTCCGTAGAGTTGGCGTTCTCCATGTTGGCAACATGGCGAGCGTAATCAATTAACGCCACCTGCATACCCAGGCAAATGCCCAGATAAGGAATATTGTTCTCACGCGCAAAACGCGCGGTCGTAATCATGCCTTCTACGCCACGATAGCCGAAACCGCCAGGTACGAGGATTGCGTCCAGACCTTTAAGGATTTCAACGCCGCGCGTTTCAACATCTTGTGAATCGATCAGTTTGATGTTGACGCTGACACGATTCTTCAGCCCACCGTGTTTCAGTGCTTCGATCACTGATTTATAAGCATCCGGCAGTTCAATGTACTTGCCGACCATACCGATGGTGACTTCACTTACCGGGTTCGCTTCTTCGAAGATAACCTGTTCCCATTCGGACAGATTCGCTTCCGGGCAGTTTAAGCTGAATCGTTTACAAATATAATCGTCCAGCCCCTGAGATTTCAACAGGCCCGGAATTTTATAGATGGAATCGACGTCTTTCAGAGAAATAACCGCTTTTTCCGGAACATTACAGAACAATGCAATCTTCGCACGTTCGTTCGCCGGAACAGCGCGATCTGAACGACAAATCAGGATGTCAGGCTGGATACCGATGGAGAGCAGCTCTTTTACAGAGTGCTGAGTCGGTTTGGTTTTGACTTCACCAGACGCTGCCATGTACGGCACCAGCGTCAGGTGCATAAACAGAGTGTGCTCACGGCCAATTTCAACAGCCATCTGGCGAATCGCTTCGAGGAACGGCAAGGATTCGATATCACCTACTGTACCGCCGATTTCTACCAGTACTACGTCATGACCTTCGCCACCTTCCAGCACGCGCTCTTTGATTGCGTTAGTGATGTGCGGAATAACCTGCACGGTTGCGCCGAGGTAGTCACCGCGGCGTTCTTTACGCAGAACGTCAGAGTAGATACGACCCGTGGTGAAGTTGTTGCGGCGGCTCATTTTGGTACGAATGAAACGCTCGTAGTGCCCCAGGTCCAGGTCGGTTTCAGCGCCGTCTTCAGTAACGAACACTTCCCCGTGTTGGATTGGGCTCATAGTACCTGGATCGACGTTGATGTAAGGATCCAGTTTCATGATGGTCACATTGAGGCCACGGGCTTCAAGAATGGCTGCGAGGGAGGCTGCGGCAATGCCTTTACCCAGAGAGGATACGACCCCGCCGGTCACAAAAATATAGTTCGTTGTCATGCTGAACCTGAGAAGTTAGGTTGAAAAGACGATGGAATAACCAGGACGGGAAAGCAGTATACCCGAACATGACCTGTGCCACAAACTTTCATTATCCCTCCTCTTCGCCAGCGCACTATTGAAATCAGGAGTGAGAAAATAGCCCCTTTGGGGTAAATGTTTTTGACGCAAATCAAGCGCTTGTCATTTAAAAAATGACACAAATGGCGCTTGACCGCGTAATTCCCTTAGAGATCAATTTCCTGCCGTTTTACCTGTTGCCAGACTTCTTCCATTGTTTCGAGGTCAACACCTGTCATTTCCAGTCCACGCGCGGCAACAATACGCTCCACTTCGCGAAAACGACGCTCAAATTTTTCGTTCGCTTTTTGCAATGCGATTTCCGCTTTTGTCCCTAAATGACGAGCCAGATTGACCGTGGCAAACAGCAGGTCCCCCATTTCCTCCTCC
>NZ_CAOLGM010000199.1:0-4855 GCF_948475835.1 uncultured Escherichia sp.
GTGGCGGCCTCAGTCCGGAACAATTTGAAAACAAGAACCTCGCTTAGGCCTGTGTCCATATTACGTGGGTAGGATCAGTAGCACAGTATCAGTTCGATTTTGGTCTGCGCCCATCTCTTGCATATGTTTATTCAAAAGGCAAAGACCTCGGCGGTAACGACTATAACAACAATGGTCATCAAGAGTATGTTGATCAGGATCTGGTCAACTATGTTGAAATTGGAGCGACCTACTATTTCAATAAGAACTTCTCAACATATGTTGACTATAAAATAAACTTGTTGGATAAAGATGACGATTTCTATGACAACAATGGCATCGCAACAGATGACGTTGTTGGTGTGGGCTTAGTCTACCAGTTCTAATCAGCCAACGTGCTGCGGCGTGTTACTGTAAAACTAAACACTAGCCTGAGTTCGTCCCTCATCGAATTCAGGCTTTTTTATTGGCATTTCATCTCCATCTGCGGCACACGCAATTGCCAATGCATATCGATACAGCACCTTACCCTGCCCCTGCTGGCACAATAACATCTACCAGCGACTCTTCCAGCCAAGACCCAAATGCATTTCTTTATGAATTAATCTGCAACAAAACCGCCTCCCATATAGAAATATTTGCAAAAATAGTGCATGAAATAAGCTTTTTCTCTACCAATCCGGGATATAAATATTCATCAGCACCACAATATTCCACAGCACTAAATCTCTCCCCGTCGCCCCGTACCTCTGATAATGGTCTAAAATAATTGAGGCCACTTGCGACGACGTTGCTCAATAAGGAAAATTTGGCGTGAATAATATTCAACACCAGTGCAGCATCATCATTACATACTTACACCCGCCGACTACCGCTTTCGATATATTGACTCAATTTTCCAGCCTGGTTAAAAATAGCGACCAGCTCAGTCGCAAATATAGTGACTACCCTAACTAAGCAACAATAAGGAATACACTATGACTGTTCAAACAAGTAAAAATCCGCAGGTCGATATTGCTGAAGATAATGCATTCTTCCCTTCAGAATATTCGCTTAGCCAATATACCAGTCCTGTCTCTGATCTTGATGGCGTGGACTATCCAAAACCGTATCGCGGTAAACATAAAATTCTGGTGATCGCCGCAGACGAACGTTATTTGCCAACCGATAACGGAAAACTGTTCTCGACCGGTAACCATCCGATTGAAACGTTGCTGCCGTTGTATCATCTCCATGCTGCAGGTTTCGAATTCGAAGTGGCGACCATTTCCGGTCTGATGACCAAGTTTGAATACTGGGCTATGCCGCACAAAGATGAAAAAGTAATGCCATTCTTTGAGCAGCATAAATCGTTGTTCCGCAATCCGAAGAAACTCGCGGATGTTGTCGCCAGCCTCAACGCTGATAGCGAATATGCAGCAATCTTTGTTCCTGGTGGTCATGGCGCACTTATTGGTTTACCTGAAAGCCAGGACGTAGCTGCCGCTTTACAGTGGGCAATCAAAAATGACCGTTTTGTTATCTCCCTTTGCCACGGCCCGGCGGCTTTTCTGGCGCTTCGCCACGGCGATAACCCACTGAATGGTTATTCCATTTGCGCATTCCCAGACGCCGCAGACAAACAAACGCCAGATATTGGCTATATGCCAGGTCATCTCACCTGGTACTTCGGCGAAGAGCTGAAGAAAATGGGCATGAACATCATTAATGACGACATCACCGGGCGAGTACATAAGGACCGTAAACTTCTCACCGGCGACAGTCCTTTCGCAGCGAATGCGTTGGGTAAACTGGCGGCGCAGGAAATGCTGGCAGCTTATGCGGGTTAATCCCTGTTACGTATGAATGTAAGCGCATAATCAATCGCAGCCACGTTAATACTCACGACGTGGCTGCGTTTTTTCATGGTTGATTTATGGCGTACTGAAGCCCTATGTTAATTTCTTTGCGGTAACATAATCCGGAACACATTATGCTTATTGAGATAGTGATACGTAGCACTTCCCCCATGTAATTCGGCAATCGCTTTGACTAAAGAAAGACCAAGTCCCTGACCTACGGAATGACGCGAATTATCTCCCCGCCAAAATCTACGGAAGAGTTTTTCAGGCTCATGAATTTTCGTTCCAGGACTGGCGACATCAATATTAAGATAGCCGTTGGTATCAAGAAAACTGGTTATATGAATATGCGATTTTTCTGGTGAATATCTAATGGCATTAACAATAAGATTCGATAACATTCGTTGCAGTAAAATTTTATCCGCAAAGATTTGCTGATTGCACTCGACCTTAAAGCAAATCTCTTTCTCGTCTGAAAGGTATTCAAGATAATCCAACAAATTTTCGACTTCCTTATTGAGAGAAAGCGAGTCCAGTTTCACCAAAACATTGTTTTTATCTGCCCGGGCAAGAAACAGTATGTTCTCTGTTAACCGCGAAATATTTTCCAGCTCTTCAATGTTACCGGCAATTGTTTTTTGATATTCAGCGATACTTCTGGTTTGACTGAGCGTAACCTGATTCTGACCCAGTAATGCATTAATGGGCGTTCTAAGTTCATGAGCGAGATCGTCAGCAAATTGACTTAGGCGTTCAAAATCTTTGACTAAGGCTTGATGCATTTTATTCAACGCCTGCCCAAGAGGTTTTAGTTCTCTCGGTAATGCGCTAACCTCAACAGGCTCCCGGCTATCGTTATAATTCAGCGCTTCCGTTACACCACTCAACTTTTTGATCTCTCGTAATCCCGTTCTGATTAACAGCGGACTTAATACTGAGCAAAGTACAATGGCGACAATGCAAATTATAATGCTATTAATTTTATACTGTTCAAGCATGTTATGTCTGGCTGAAGCCAATTTAGCCACAGTAACCGTTAATGATGGCGAAACTTCATCAATATTAATTCGTAAAGCATCAATCTCAGTGTCATTAATAATGCTTCTGTAAATGCCAGCTGCGCTGATTGTCTCACTAGCAGGTATGTTATTTAACATGTCATCACTGACATTTGTCCGGTTAACAATTTTATTGATGCCATCACCATGAATGATCAAGATATCCTGACTAACATCCATCATCCGGTTAAAGTATACAGGTAACGTATCTGGATTTACCCCATCAATTAACAACTGCTTGATCTGCGCTGTCCGGTTAATGAGTGTTGTATCATCGCGCCATTTCAACTCACTTGCCAGGCCATTATAGAGAGTCCAGACAATTCCAGCGCCAGCAACAGACAGCAGCAATATAAAAAGCAAGGTTAAACGGACGGTTATAGACAATCTTTTCATTATTTTTTTACCGCTACGAATGAATAGCCCATCCCCCGGATTGTGGCGATTAGCTTTTCAGGAAAAGGATCATCAACTTTTGCGCGGAGCCTGCGAATGGCGACATCCACCGTATTGGTATCACTATCAAAGTTGATTCCCCAAATTTCACTCGCAATAACCGTTCTGGGTATAATTTCGCCAGCTCTGGAGGCCAGTAGCCAAAGTAACTGAAACTCCTTGCGCGTCAGTGTAATACTGATATTGTCCCTGCTCACACTTTGACTGACAGAGTCCATTCTTAAGCCGCTGATTTCTAATGATGAATTCAGAGCGTGATGTTGCCTTAATTGTGCCCGAACCCTTGCCAGCAACTCAGAAAATGAAAAAGGTTTTACCAGATAATCATTTGCTCCACTGTCCAGCCCTCTGACTCTGTCATCGACAGAATCCCTTGCAGTAAGGCAAATAACAGGGGTTTGCTTTGCTGTTCTTAACGTTTGTAAGATCTGCCAGCCATCCATACCCGGAAGCATAATATCCAGAATGATCAATGCATAATCATCCTTCAGCGCAAGATAAAGCCCATCTCTGCCATCAGAAACGGCATCAATGACATAACCCGCTTCGGAAAGCCCCTGCGTTACCCACTCCTGGGTCCTTTGATTATCTTCAATAAGTAAAATCTTCATGAAAATAATATGCCATAAATCATATGTTATAGAAACAGCCTGGTTCATTACAAAATTGTAATGCTGCTGTAAGGTTACCCTGGCCGCTTTTTCGCTATCCTCAAAACTCATTCACATGACAAGGATATAAACATGTTAAAGCGTTATTTAGTACTCTCGGTAGCAACGGCAGCATTTTCATTACCTTCTTTGGTTTATGCCGCACAACAAAACATTCTTAGCGTGCACATTTTGAACCAGCAAACCGGAAAACCCGCTGCTGACGTGACAGTCACTCTTGAAAAGAAGGCGGATAACGGCTGGTTACAACTTAATACCGCCAAAACAGATAAGGATGGACGAATTAAGGCACTGTGGCCCGAGCAAACTGCGACTACTGGCGATTACCGTGTCGTATTTAAAACCGGGGACTATTTCAAGAAACAAAATCTTGAAAGTTTCTTCCCTGAGATCCCCGTTGAATTTCATATTAATAAAGTGAACGAGCATTATCATGTGCCTTTATTACTTAGCCAATATGGGTATTCAACCTATCGTGGCAGTTAAAGCATAAATATGTAAAAGCAGATCTCTGCTACTGTTAGGGAGGACACTCCCTGACAGATTAACAGTAAACGGCTCTTGCTGGCTAACGACAAAAAAGTGTGATGGCTTATGAAAAAGAATCAATTTTTAAAAGAATCAGATGTTACGGCCGAGTCGGTATTCTTTATGAAGCGTCGGCAGGTGTTAAAAGCACTGGGCATCAGCGCAGCTGCACTTTCTTTGCCTCACGCTGCGCATGCCGATTTGCTTAGCTGGTTTAAAGGGAACGATCGCCCACCCGCCCCCGCCGGAAAACCGCTGGAGTTCAGCAAGCCTGCCGCCTGGCAAAATAACCTGCCACTGACGCCAGCAGATAAAGTTTCCG
>NZ_CAOLGM010000200.1:0-4796 GCF_948475835.1 uncultured Escherichia sp.
GATATTGATAGAAATAATGAAGTAATAAATCTCGTAATGTGGTTGTTTATGCATCACTAAAATGAAGTGTAGTAATTTTCCCAATTGTTAGAACGGAGTAATTGCATATTTAATCTTTCCTTAGCCGTTTTTTTGCTAAGAATAAAATCATCTGTGCGATAACGACTAATTCTTTTAATGAATGTTTTTATTCCTGAATACTGCTCCCATAACAAGACAGGGGAGCAGACAATCATGGCAATTTCATCGCGTAACACACTTCTTGCCGCACTGGCATTCATCGCTTTTCAGGCACAGGCGGTGAACGTCACCGTGGCGTATCAAACCTCAGCCGAACCGGCGAAAGTGGCTCAGGCCGACAACACCTTTGCTAAAGAAAGCGGAGCAACCGTGGACTGGCGTAAGTTTGACAGCGGAGCCAGCATCGTGCGGGCGCTGGCTTCTGGCGACGTGCAAATCGGCAACCTCGGTTCCAGCCCATTAGCGGTTGCAGCCAGCCAACAGGTGCCGATTGAAGTCTTCTTGCTGGCGTCAAAACTGGGTAACTCCGAAGCGCTGGTGGTAAAGAAAACTATCAGCAAACCCGAAGATTTGATTGGCAAACGCATTGCCGTACCGTTTATCTCCACCACCCACTACAGCCTGCTGGCGGCGCTGAAACACTGGGGGATTAAACCAGGGCAAGTGGAGATTGTGAACCTGCAGCCGCCCGCGATTATCGCCGCATGGCAGCGGGGTGATATTGATGGTGCTTATGTCTGGGCACCGGCGGTTAACGCCCTGGAAAAAGACGGCAAGGTGTTGACCGATTCTGAACAGGTCGGGCAGTGGGGTGCGCCAACGCTGGACGTCTGGGTGGTGCGCAAAGATTTTGCCGAGAAACATCCTGAGGTCGTGAAAGCGTTCGCTAAAAGCGCCATCGATGCTCAGCAACCGTACATTGCTAACCCAGACGCGTGGCTGAAACAGCCGGAAAACATCAGCAAACTGGCGCGTTTAAGCGGCGTGCCGGAAGGTGACGTTCCGGGGCTGGTGAAGGGGAATACCTATCTGACGCCGCAGCAACAAACGGTAGAACTGACCGGACCGGTGAACAAAGCGATCATCGACACCGCGCAGTTTTTGAAAGAGCAGGGCAAGGTCCCGGCTGTAGCGAATGATTACAGCCAGTACGTTACCTCGCGCTTCGTGCAATAAAAGGAGGCGCAGATGCTGCAAATCTCTCATCTTTACGCCGATTATGGCGGCAAACCGGTACTGGAAGATATCAACCTGACGCTGGAAAGCGGCGAGCTACTGGTGGTGCTGGGGCCGTCCGGCTGCGGTAAAACCACCCTGCTGAATCTGATTGCCGGTTTTGTGCCTTATCAGCATGGCAGCATTCAACTGGCGGGTAAGCGTATTGAGGGACCGGGAGCAGAGCGCGGGGTGGTTTTTCAGAATGAAGGGCTACTACCGTGGCGCAATGTACAGGACAACGTGGCGTTCGGCCTGCAATTGGCAGGTATAGAGAAAATGCAGCGACTGGAAATCGCGCACCAGATGCTGAAAAAAGTGGGGCTGGAAGGCGCAGAAAAACGCTATATCTGGCAGCTTTCCGGTGGTCAACGTCAGCGGGTGGGGATTGCCCGCGCGCTGGCGGCGAATCCCCAGCTGTTATTACTCGACGAACCGTTTGGTGCGCTGGACGCCTTCACCCGCGACCAGATGCAAACTCTGCTGCTGAAACTCTGGCAGGAGACGGGCAAGCAGGTGCTGTTGATTACCCACGATATAGAAGAAGCGGTGTTTATGGCGACTGAACTGGTTCTGCTTTCATCCGGCCCTGGCCGTGTGCTGGAGCGGCTGCCGCTCAACTTTGCTCGCCGCTTTGTTGCGGGAGAGTCGAGCCGCAGCATCAAGTCCGATCCACAATTCATCGCCATGCGCGAATATGTTTTAAGCCGCGTATTTGAGCAACGGGAGGCGTTCTCATGAGTGTGCTCATTAATGAAAAACTGCATTCGCGGCGGCTGAAATGGCGCTGGCCGCTCTCGCGTCAGGTGACCTTAAGCATTGGCACGTTAGCGGTTTTACTCACTGTATGGTGGACGGTGGCGGCGCTGCAACTGATTAGCCCGCTGTTTTTGCCGCCGCCGCAACAAGTACTGGCAAAACTGCTCACCATTGCCGGACCGCAGGGATTTATGGACGCCACGCTGTGGCAGCATCTGGCAGCCAGCCTGACGCGCATTGTGCTGGCGCTACTCGCGGCGGTGGTGATCGGTATTCCGGTCGGGATCGCCATGGGGCTAAGCCCGACGGTGCGCGGCATTCTGGATCCGGTAATCGAACTTTATCGTCCCGTGCCGCCGCTGGCTTATTTGCCGCTGATGGTGATCTGGTTTGGTATTGGTGAAACCTCGAAGATCTTACTGATCTATTTAGCGATTTTTGCACCGGTGGCGATGTCGGCGCTGGCGGGGGTGAAAAGCGCGCAGCAGGTTCGCATTCGTGCCGCCCAGTCGCTGGGTGCCAGCCGTGCGCAGGTGCTGTGGTTTGTCATTTTGCCCGGCGCGCTGCCGGAAATCCTCACCGGATTACGCATTGGTCTGGGTGTGGGCTGGTCTACGCTGGTAGCGGCGGAGCTGATTGCCGCGACGCGCGGTTTAGGATTTATGGTTCAGTCAGCGGGTGAATTTCTCGCGACTGACGTGGTGCTGGCGGGAATCGCGGTGATTGCGATTATCGCCTTTCTTTTAGAACTAGGTTTGCGCGCGTTACAGCGCCGTCTGACGCCCTGGCATGGAGAAGTACAATGAGTGAACGTCTGAGCATTACCCCGCTGGGGCCGTATATCGGCGCACAAATTTCGGGTGCCGACCTGACGCGCCCGTTAAGCGATAATCAGTTTGAACAGCTTTACCATGCGGTGCTGCGCCATCAGGTGGTGTTTCTGCGCGATCAAACTATTACGCCGCAGCAGCAACGCGCGCTGGCCCAGCGTTTTGGCGAACTGCATATTCACCCTGTTTACCCTCATGCCGAAGGGGTTGACGAGATCATCGTGCTGGATACCCATAACGATAATCCGCCGGATAACGACAACTGGCATACCGATGTGACATTTATTGAAACGCCACCCGCAGGGGCGATTCTGGCAGCTAAAGAGTTACCTTCGACCGGCGGTGATACGCTCTGGACCAGCGGTATTGCGGCCTATGAGGCGCTCTCTGTTCCCTTCCGCCAGCTGCTGAGCGGGCTGCGTGCGGAGCATGATTTCCGTAAATCGTTCCCGGAATACAAATACCGCAAAACCGAGGAGGAACATCAACGCTGGCGCGAGGCGGTCGCGAAAAATCCTCCGTTGCTACATCCGGTGGTGCGAACGCATCCGGTGAGCGGTAAACAGGCGCTGTTTGTGAATGAAGGCTTTACTACGCGAATTGTCGATGTCAGCGAGAAAGAGAGCGAAGCCTTGTTAGGCTTTTTATTCGCCCATATCACTAAACCGGAGTTTCAGGTGCGTTGGCGCTGGCAACCGAATGATATTGCGATTTGGGATAACCGCGTGACTCAGCACTATGCCAATGCCGATTACCTGCCACAGCGGCGGATTATGCATCGGGCGACGATTCTTGGGGATAAACCGTTTTATCGGGCGGGGTGATACGAGTGCGGACGGTTCCCTCGCCCCCTTGGGGAGAGGGTTAGGGTGAGGGGGCGTTCACCGTACTTTCAACAGGTTAACTCCCCCTTTCTGAGAGGAAAAAAATTAACGCAGAATCTTCTTCTCAGCCAAATCCAGCGCAAAGTAGCTGAAAATCAGATCCGCACCCGCACGCTTAATTGAACCTAAGCTTTCGAGCACGACTTTCTCTTCATCTATAGCACCCGCCAGCGCGGCGAACTTAATCATCGCGTACTCACCGCTCACCTGATACGCGCCAATCGGCAATTCAGTACGTTCACGCAGCTCACGCACGATGTCGAGGTATGCTCCAGCAGGTTTAACCATCAGGCAGTCTGCGCCCTGGGCTTCATCCAGCAGTGATTCACGAATCGCCTCGCGACGGTTCATTGGGTTCATCTGATAGCTTTTGCGGTCGCCTTTTAATGCGCTTCCGGCAGCTTCACGGAACGGACCATAAAAGGAAGAGGCGAACTTGGTCGAATACGACATAATCGCCGTATCTTTAAAGCCTGCAGCGTCCAGCGCCTGACGAATCGCCTGTACCTGGCCGTCCATCGCGGCGGAAGGGGCGATGAAGTCTGCGCCTGCAGCAGCTGCAACCACGGCTTGCTTGCCTAAATTTTCCAGAGTCGCGTCGTTGTCGACGCCATGCTCGCACAGCACACCGCAGTGACCGTGAGAAGTGTATTCACAGAAACAAGTGTCTGACATGACGATCATTTCTGGCACAGTCTGCTTGCAGATGCGCGACATACGCGCCACCAGTCCATCTTCCCGCCAGGCGTCGCTGCCGGTTTCATCGGTATGGTGAGAGATGCCAAAAGTCATTACGGAACGGATACCGGCGTTGGCGATGCGTTCAATTTCGCGTGCCAGATGTTTCTCTGGAATGCGCATCACGCCTGGCATGGCTTCAACGGCTTTGTAGTCGTCAATTTCTTCTTCAACAAAGATCGGCAACACCAGGTCGTTAAGGCTAAGTGTTGTCTCTTCAAACATAGCGCGCAGCGCAGGAGATTTGCGCAGGCGACGAGGGCGTTGGATTAAGTCTGTCATGGTCTGCCTGATGTTTGTGGAATTAAGGTGCACAGTATACCTGAAGCGGGGCAGGAGTGTTTTACGA
>NZ_CAOLGM010000201.1:0-4791 GCF_948475835.1 uncultured Escherichia sp.
GAACAACTGCTCGCCGAACGTAAATCTGCAGCCCCGGAAACCTCCTATACCGCCAAACTGTATGCCAGCGGCACCAAACGCATTGCGCAGAAAGTGGGCGAAGAAGGCGTGGAAACCGCACTGGCAGCGACGGTACATGACCGCTTTGAGCTGACCAACGAGGCATCTGATTTGATGTATCACCTGCTGGTATTGTTGCAGGATCAGGATCTGGATTTAACGACGGTGATTGAGAACCTGCGTAAACGGCATCAGTGAGTTGTGGGGTAAGCGGATGCGATATTGTTGTCGCATCCGGCAAAAAAAACGGGCAAGGTGTCACCACCCTGCCCTTTTTCTTTAAAACTGCAAAGATTACTTCGCGTTGTAATTACGCAGAGCGTTACGCCCCAACACAATCCCCGCGCCAACCATGCCGCCCAGCAGCACCGCCAGAATCAAGGTAATTGCCTTTTTCGGGCTATCGCGACGAATAGGTAACGTCGGTTTCATCACATAACGGTAAGCATGAATATCAAGATCATCAACCTTTAAGTTTTCGATATCCAGCAGGTTTTGACGTGTCCGATAGTAGTTTGGTGAGAACACTAACGGACGAGTCGCCTCATGCTTAATCATCGACTCCAGAGCTTCGCTCCCCAAAAGGAACAACGTATCTTGCGTCACATCTTCAGTCTGCTGAACCTGTGGCTTTGCCACCTGCGCCTGATTCGCATACTGCAACGCTTCCTGAATCTGACGGATACGCAGATCTTTCTGCTCCTGCGCAACCACTTCCTGGGTCTTCAGAGAATCCTGCAAGTTTTTCCGTCCTAGAGCAATGTTGTCCTTGAGATCCTTTTCTAGCTCTTGATTGACTTTATCGTCAACTTGCTGAATGTATTGGGCCAACTTCATTTGTGCGCCCTCTGCTGTTTGCCCAACATAAGAAACAGTCAATGGTAATTGCTGGTTCTTAACAGAAGGTTCGATGGTAAGTTTCTCTGGCTCTTCCTGATTATCCAGCGTTTCTGCTAATGCAGAGAAGGCAAAACTGAAGCGACCAATTAACGTCTCCTGCACATCCGATACTTTCGGTGCAGCCTGACCATAGATAACATTCATGGCATTGTTATAGCCAGCAATTTGCCCCACGTCGGGCTGAGTGATAATTGCTGTTGACGTCCATTTCTCCTTCGCTACTGCCAAATATCCAATAGCCAGGGCAATAGCCACAATGACGAAAATGATGATTGTCATCTTGCCACGCCACAACTGCACTAGTAAATCAATCAAATCAATCTGTTCCGGGTCATGGTTTTGCCCAGAAACATTATTATTTTCTACTCTCATCATTACCCTAACTGACGGAAATTTCCAAGTCCGCATAGTTTAGCGATAATCCTCGTGAATGCTATAGGATAAGTGATAAAAATAATGAATTGTTGCGTAAGTAACAAAAGACAATCAGGGCGTAAATAGCCCTGATAACAAGATGTTAGTCGCTGCCAAAGAGATCGCGGGTGTAGACCTTATCTGCCACATCCCTAAGCTCTTCTGCCATACGGTTGGAGATAATGACGTCGGCTTGTTGTTTGAAGGTGGCGAGATCACGTTCCAGGCGAGAGTTGAAGAATGAGTCTTCTTTCATCACTGGCTCGTAGATGATTACTTCAACACCTTTCGCCTTGATACGCTTCATAATCCCCTGAATAGAAGACGCACGGAAGTTATCTGAACCGCTCTTCATAATCAGGCGATAAATACCTACCACATGCGGTTTGCGTGACAAAATGGCATCGGCAATAAAATCTTTACGCGTGCGGTTTGCATCGACAATTGCCGAGATCAGGTTATTCGGCACAGACTGATAGTTCGCCAGTAACTGCTTGGTATCTTTCGGCAAACAATAACCACCATAACCAAACGACGGATTGTTGTAATGGTTGCCAATACGTGGGTCGAGACAAACGCCTTCGATTATTTGACGGGAATTCAGACCTAAACTTTCTGCGTAGCTATCCAGTTCGTTAAAGTACGCCACGCGCATCGCCAGGTAGGTGTTTGCAAACAGTTTAATCGCTTCTGCTTCGGTTGAGTCGGTAAACAGGGTCGGGATATTTTGCTTAATAGCGCCTTCCTGTAACAGAGCAGCAAAACGTTCTGCGCGTTCTGAACGCTCACCGATGACAATACGTGAAGGATGGAGATTATCGTAAAGGGCTTTACCTTCGCGGAGGAATTCCGGAGAGAAAATAATATTTTCAGTACGATATTTCTTATGCATCGCTGCGGTAAAACCAACGGGAACCGTTGATTTGATGACCATAACCGCATAAGGATTTATCTCAACTACGTCTTTAATTACTGATTCTACACTGGATGTATTGAAATAATTAGTTTTAGGATCATAGTCGGTTGGAGTGGCGATGATGACATAATCAGCATCCCGGTAGGCTTCATTTTTATCTAATGTGGCATTAAAGTGTATTTTATCTGATTGCAAAAACTGCTGAATTTCCTTATCAACAATTGGAGATATCCGATCATTCAGCATAGCAACGCGTGACGGTAAAATATCTAATGCCACAACCTCATGATTTTGTGCGATTAGAAGCCCGTTTGACAAGCCTACATAGCCGGTACCGGAAATGGTAATTTTCATTTCATGCTCTCAGAATTAACTTAACTGTGAATCATGATGTTTTTAGCATCCTGATAAGAGCTAAAAGTTTTAACGCTACGTTGTCAGATGGTCAACGCAACGAAAAACAATTCAGATTTTCTTTATAAGAATAGCTGATATTTATTAAGTTAATATTAAGCAGTGAAATTTAGTCTATAAGATAAATGGCAAAAAAAAGCCCGGTGTAATATACGCCGGGCCTGAATTTTATTGTTGGTTAAATCAGATTAATCCAGCCATTCAGTATGGAACACACCTTCTTTATCAATGCGCTTATAAGTATGTGCACCGAAATAGTCACGCTGTGCCTGGATCAGGTTCGCAGGCAGAACAGCGGCACGGTAGCTATCGTAATAGGCAACCGCAGCGGCGAAGGTCGGAACCGGGATACCGTTCTGTACTGCATAAGCAACGACATCGCGCAGCGCCTGCTGGTAGTCATCGGCAATTTGCTTGAAGTACGGGGCCAGCAGCAGGTTAGCGATCTGCGGATTTTCGGCATATGCATCGGTGATTTTCTGCAGGAACTGCGCACGGATGATGCAGCCAGCACGGAAAATCTTCGCGATTTCGCCGTAGTTCAGATCCCAGTTGTACTCTTCAGACGCCGCACGCAGCTGAGAGAAGCCCTGAGCGTAAGAAACGATTTTACCCAGATACAGCGCACGACGAACTTTCTCGATGAACTCACCTTTGTCGCCAGCTGGCTGCGCTTGCGGGCCAGAGAGAACTTTAGATGCGGCAACACGCTGCTCTTTCAGAGAAGAGATATAACGTGCAAACACAGACTCGGTAATCAGCGACAGCGGTTCGCCGAGATCCAGCGCGCTCTGGCTGGTCCATTTACCGGTACCTTTGTTAGCCGCTTCATCCAGGATCACATCAACCAGGTAGTTACCGTCTTCATCTTTTTTAGTGAAGATGTCTTTGGTGATGTCGATCAGGTAGCTGCTCAGTTCACCGTTATTCCACTCGGTAAAGGTCTGTGCCAGTTCTTCGTTAGAAAGATTCAGGCCGCCTTTCAGGAGAGAATAGGCTTCAGCAATCAGTTGCATATCACCGTATTCAATACCGTTGTGAACCATCTTCACATAGTGACCCGCGCCATCGGCACCAATATAGGTAACGCACGGTTCGCCATCTTCAGCAACGGCGGCGATTTTGGTCAGGATCGGCGCAACAAGTTCATAGGCTTCTTTCTGCCCACCAGGCATAATGGAAGGACCTTTCAACGCCCCCTCTTCTCCGCCGGAAACACCGGTACCGATGAAGTTAAAGCCTTCGGCAGAAAGCTCGCGGTTACGACGAATGGTGTCCTGGAAGAAGGTGTTACCACCATCGATGATGATGTCGCCTTTATCGAGATATGGTTTGAGGGAATCAATAGCAGCATCCGTGCCTGCACCTGCTTTCACCATTAACAGGATGCGACGAGGCGTTTCCAGAGATTCAACAAACTCTTTCACCGTATAGTAAGGAACCAGTTTCTTGCCTGGATTTTCGGCAATCACTTCTTCCGTCTTTTCACGGGAACGGTTGAAAATAGAGACGGTATAACCACGGCTTTCGATGTTGAGCGCAAGGTTGCGCCCCATCACTGCCATACCGACTACGCCGATCTGTTGCTTTGACATTGTTTACTCCTGTCAGGGGTTGCCAAGTTTATATTAAAGGCTGTATAGTTTATACTCGTAAGCTTAACGCGGACATTAAAACGATTCTAATCTTGTGAATAAAGATAAAAGCCGTCAATGTGATTTATAAATTTCATATACTCCTTAATTTTAATTTATTAATCATCCTTAATATCACAACATTATCTATCACAAAAGGAAATATAAGCGCCATTATAAAAGATGCAACGACTGTTAACAGTGAATTGAAAGTATCATTGGTTGTCGCAATCTTTATATAAGCACTTATGTAATACATCATAAAAATATGAGTTAAATATACATCATGAGTGTATTTTGATAACTTTGTAATATTGCGCGTGATTACCGACTCTTTTATAGATTGAAAAAGTATAAATAATCCTATAGCACAAAAGGCCATATTCATACCTATACCGTAAGATGCTTGATTATTCCCAAACACATGAAAATTTATTAGCGTAAAGATAATAG
>NZ_CAOLGM010000202.1:0-4550 GCF_948475835.1 uncultured Escherichia sp.
GTTTTATTATTACCACTTTTAATTCAGGGATAATGTGAGGTTATTACCCTCAAATAATATGAGATAAATAGTGCTGCAACATTGCATTTTTGCCCCGATTTATCCATGATCGAATTGTGACATTTGTCATACAACGAATAGGTTTTGTACTTACTATGGAATGGATTGCCGATCCGTCTATCTGGGCCGGGTTAATCACGCTGATTGTGATCGAACTGGTCCTCGGCATTGATAACCTGGTCTTTATTGCCATCCTCGCCGAAAAACTACCGCCGAAGCAGCGCGACCGCGCACGGGTTACCGGGCTGCTGCTGGCGATGTTAATGCGCCTGTTACTGCTGGCGTCAATCTCCTGGCTGGTCACCCTGACTCAACCGCTGTTCAGCTTCCGCTCGTTTACCTTTAGCGCCCGCGACTTAATCATGCTGTTTGGTGGTTTCTTCCTGTTGTTCAAAGCCACGATGGAGCTGAACGAGCGGCTGGAAGGGAAAGACAGCAATAATCCCACACAACGCAAAGGTGCGAAGTTCTGGGGGGTGGTGACACAAATTGTGGTACTGGACGCCATCTTCTCACTCGACTCAGTGATTACCGCCGTCGGGATGGTCGACCATTTACTGGTCATGATGGCCGCCGTGGTTATCGCTATCAGCCTGATGTTGATGGCCAGCAAGCCGTTAACGCAATTTGTTAACAGTCACCCGACCATCGTTATTCTCTGCTTAAGCTTCCTGTTGATGATTGGCTTTAGCCTGGTGGCAGAAGGTTTCGGCTTCGTCATTCCGAAAGGCTACCTGTACGCTGCCATTGGTTTCTCGGTGATGATCGAGGCGCTCAATCAGTTGGCTATCTTTAACCGGCGACGTTTTCTTTCCGCTAACCAGACGCTACGCCAGCGGACTACCGAAGCGGTAATGCGCCTGCTTAGCGGGCAAAAAGAAGATGCGGAACTGGACGCCGAAACCGCGTCCATGCTGGTGGATCATGGTAACCAGCAGATCTTTAATCCGCAGGAACGGCGGATGATTGAGCGGGTACTTAATCTTAACCAGCGTACTGTCAGCAGCATTATGACGTCGCGCCACGATATTGAGCATATCGATCTCAACGCGCCGGAAGACGAGATCCGCCAGTTGCTGGAGCGAAATCAGCATACGCGGCTGGTGGTTACCGACGGTGATGACGCAGAAGATTTGCTCGGTGTTGTTCACGTTATCGACCTGCTACAACAGTCACTGCGTGGCGAACCGCTCAACCTGCGGGTGTTGATTCGCCAGCCGCTGGTGTTCCCGGAAACCTTGCCGTTGTTACCTGCCCTGGAGCAGTTCCGTAATGCCCGCACGCACTTTGCTTTTGTGGTGGATGAGTTTGGCTCGGTGGAAGGGATTGTGACATTAAGTGACGTCACTGAAACCATTGCCGGTAACTTACCGAACGAAGTGGAAGAGATCGACGCCCGCCATGATATTCAGAAGAATGCGGACGGTTCCTGGACGGCGAATGGTCATATGCCGCTGGAAGATCTGGTGCAATATGTGCCGCTGCCGCTGGATGAAAAACGTGAATATCACACCATTGCCGGGCTGTTGATGGAATATTTACAGCGTATTCCAAAACCTGGCGAAGAAGTTCAGGTGGGGGATTATTTGCTTAAAACGTTGCAGGTGGAAAGCCATCGCGTGCAGAAGGTGCAGATTATTCCGCTGCATAAGGATGGCGAGTTGGAGTACGAGGTGTGATGGTATCGGTCATTTTACCCGATAGCCGAAAGGAATAAGATGAGGGAACCGCGCCAGCGGCGATTTACCGCCGGGAGCCCGGGTTGCCAGGGTGGTGGCGATTGAGCCACCCTGGCACGTTCACCGGCTTGAGCGTTCCATAGTAGTGAGGAACATCAAGTGAACGGAACAGCCTTCGATCTTACATATTCAGAATATAATGGTGCCGCCGCGAACGCCTGATGCGACGCTTTACGCGTCTTATCAGGCCTACAGGACAGGTCACCTGGTAACCTACATCTTCTCCAGCAACTTCTTCACATCTTTGCCATTGCGGGAATCTTTATTCCGCTCGGCCCAGTCATTCAGGCGACGTTTCGCTTCGTCCTGTAGATGTTTGCGCAGTAACTGATCCACTTGCAGACTGTAATTGAGTTGCTGCCAGTTGCCATAAACCCGCAGCGGTACTGGCGTTTCTTTGAGGAAATCAATCAGTTTGCTTTCCCCGTTCCAGCCACCCACGACCCGAATATCAAACTGGGTGTCGCAGGTTTGATCTGCCAGATTCAACATGCCTTCCCCAGTCAGCGCCAGCACAGGCGATTGACCTTGCATGTCGTTTAACGTCACGACGCCATCCTTCAACGTCAAATCGGTGGTAAAGCGGTCAAGCCGCGTCACGTTATCAAAGTTTTCAGCGGCCTTCACATCACCGCCATTACGCTCTACCGCTTGCTGAATCATCTGCTGGAAGTTCATCCCTTCCATGCGCGTGTCGGTCATTTCGACATGTGCCTGTCCTTGCCAGTTGTGGCGGAATGCGTCGGCATCTATGTCAGCACCGGAGAAATCACCAGCCAGTGACATTTTTCCGGTCAACGAAATCGGATAGTTAAACGCCTTCAGAATGGTACCAATCTCAACGTTTTCCAGCCGTGGCTGGAAGTTTATCCGCGGATTTATTGATGTCGCGTCCAGCGTGCCCGGCAGTGAAACCTGTCCACCGTTAAGCTTGCCCTGCAGTTGAGTAATTTCCAGCAAACCCGACTTGTTGGTCATTTGCGTGGCAACATCTGTAAAATTCATTCCGCGCCAGCGCACGTTACTGGCCTGCAACAAAATATCAGCCGTAAAGCCTTGCAGTCCCTGATATGCCGGTTCATCAATACGCGAAGAAATGACCGGGCGCGGCAATGTTGATTGGCTCTGCCCCTGCTGCGCGGCACCGTTTTCACCATTCGCTGTTTCATTAAGCGGGATGAGGTTGTCAAGATTCAGTTGCGGAAATTGCAGTCTCAGCTGCCATTCAGGTTTCTCTGTCAGCGTGACCTGTGCTTGCCCGCTCAGCGTGCTGTCATTGGCGGTCAAGCTGATTTGGTTAAATGAAAGGCGTTTATGTGACTCCTGCCACTGGGCCTGGAAACTCCCCTGCCCCTGAATACCTTGTTTTGGTAAATCTGCACCCTGCAACTGCCAGTTAATTTGTTCAATAGCCGCCGTTAAATCATGCGGATAATCAGAAGCATCTACCGTACCGTTAAGGGATATCGTGAGATCGCGCTGATCGCGATTAACCCGCCCGGAGAACTCAAATGAACCACGATGTTGGGGATCTTGTTCCATTTGCAGGCGAATATTGCGGATTGTCACCTGCTCGTCATCTTCATGCTGGAACACCAGCACGCTGTCCGCCACCTTAAGACTGGATATATCAAACGACCATCCGCGATCGTCTGACAGATCCGGCAAGGTATTGTCGCGCGGTGCAACCGGAGCGTCTTCACTGCGCACCGCTTCCGTCTGCGGCGTCAGTTGAATCACTGCCCCTTTTAGCATCACCTGCTTAACGCTCAGTTGATGACTCAGTAGTGGTAAAAGCGCCACGTCCAGACGCATGTTGTCGGCGCGAACCAGTGGCTGGCTTGCGCCCTGGGCGGTGAGAGACATTCGCCCGGAGAGGATACTAAGCTGCGGCCAGACGTGCCAACGCAGTGGCCCGTCGAGCTGCAATTGATAACCGCTACGTGCAGCAACTTGCTTGACCATATAGTCGCGGAAATCATTCGGATTCACCAGCAACACTAACGCAGATAACCCGGCCACCAGCACGACCAGGAGTATCATCAGCGTCGTCAGAAATCGTCTCATGGTATCCTCAATGGGCCTGAATTAGTCTTTATCGATTCGGCTGGCTACCGCGCCCTGCTGATTGCGATATTTCGCATCTTCACGGCGGTTGTAAGGTCGCGCCGCCGGGCCGGAAAGCGGCTCAAAGCTCAGCGCACCAATTAACATGCCCGGACGCAGCGCCAGCGGCAGCTTACCGGAGTTGTAGAACTCCAGCACAATGCAACCAGACCAGCCCGGATCGATACGGTGCGCGGTGACGTGCACCATCAGCCCCAGACGCGCCAGTGAGGAACGCCCGTCCAGCCAGCCCACCAGATCGGCTGGCAGCGTCACCGACTCCAGCGTCACCGCCAGCGCCAGCTCTCCTGGGTGAAGATAGAACGCCTCGCCCTCGTCGAGAACGATCTCATCGCTCATCACGCGGTCAAGCGCGGCGCTCACTTCATCTTTGGGACCGCTCAGATCGATAAACGCTGCCGTGTGACCACGGAAGGTACGAAATTTATTGCCCAGGCGTACATCCACCGTCGCGCCGTTAATACGCTCCACTGGCGGACGTGGGTTGATCGACAAACGGCCTTCATCAAGCCAGGCTTCAATATCTCGGTCACACAGACGCATGGCATTTTCTCCTTCGCGCATCACTCCCTTAACGCCAATTACGTCAAGGGCATACCAGGTTATCACTGAACGGTACACAAT
>NZ_CAOLGM010000203.1:0-4546 GCF_948475835.1 uncultured Escherichia sp.
GCACCGGTGATCATGTTTTTAACATAGTCGGCGTGCCCCGGGCAGTCTACGTGTGCGTAGTGACGGGTCGGGGTGTCGTATTCAACGTGAGAAGTGTTGATGGTGATACCACGAGCTTTTTCTTCCGGCGCGTTATCGATCTGGTCGAATGCGCGAGCAGCACCGCCGTAGGTTTTAGCCAGTACGGTAGTGATTGCAGCGGTCAGCGTTGTTTTACCATGGTCAACGTGGCCGATAGTACCGACGTTAACGTGCGGTTTTGTACGTTCAAACTTTTCTTTAGACATCGATTGTCCCTCTAAGACACGGATAAATCGGTGATATCACCACATCAACCAGGCAACATGCCCGACTTGTTGAATGCAATAAACAGAAGGAAAAAACAGGGAGGAGAAAAGAAGTGGTGCTGATAGGCAGATTCGAACTGCCGACCTCACCCTTACCAAGGGTGCGCTCTACCAACTGAGCTATATCAGCACATCTTGGAGCGGGCAGCGGGAATCGAACCCGCATCATCAGCTTGGAAGGCTGAGGTAATAGCCATTATACGATGCCCGCATCCTGGAACTCGGCTACCTGATTTTCATTCTGCACTGAATATCGAGAGAAGCTCTCTTTATTCGAGCCGGTAAGCGAACTTATCGTCTCGGGCTACGCCATCGCGTGGCCGAAATTGGTGGTGGGGGAAGGATTCGAACCTTCGAAGTCTGTGACGGCAGATTTACAGTCTGCTCCCTTTGGCCGCTCGGGAACCCCACCGGACTTGATGGTGCCGACTACCGGAATCGAACTGGTGACCTACTGATTACAAGTCAGTTGCTCTACCTACTGAGCTAAGTCGGCATCAAGTAGCGCGCATTCTATGGAGACATGCGAGTTCATGCAACTAAAAAATTGCATAATTTGTTTTATTGGTCACATTTTATGCGACACGATGAAGAAACAGCCGAACGGAGGGCAGATTAGCACACTTTTTCAACATCATTGTGCTCAACAATGCGCTCCTGCTAAACCATAATTCTTTTTATCAGATGGAATATCTGTCACATTGCTTTTCAACGATAGCTTCCTGGCAGAGATTTTTTCTTATTATTCCTCCCCATCTGGTGTTACCCTCCTGCCCATTAACCCATTCAACAGAACTGTGACGCGCCATGGCAAATATCGCTTTGCCGATAGAGCTATGACCGCCAGAAACATGCTTATGAGTATAAAAGAGCAAACGTTAATGACGCCTTACCTACAGTTTGACCGCAACCAGTGGGCAGCTCTGCGTGATTCCGTACCTATGACGTTATCGGAAGATGAGATCGCCCGTCTCAAAGGTATTAATGAAGATCTCTCGTTAGAAGAAGTTGCCGAGATCTATTTACCTTTGTCACGTTTGCTGAACTTCTATATAAGCTCGAATCTGCGCCGTCAGGCAGTTCTGGAACAGTTTCTTGGTACTAACGGGCAACGCATTCCTTACATTATCAGTATTGCTGGCAGTGTCGCGGTGGGGAAAAGTACAACCGCCCGTGTATTGCAGGCGCTATTAAGCCGTTGGCCGGAACATCGTCGTGTTGAACTGATCACTACAGATGGCTTCCTTCACCCTAATCAGGTTCTGAAAGAACGTGGTCTGATGAAGAAGAAAGGCTTCCCGGAATCGTATGATATGCATCGCCTGGTGAAGTTTGTTTCCGATCTCAAATCCGGCGTGCCAAACGTTACAGCCCCTGTTTACTCGCATCTTATTTATGATGTGATCCCGGATGGAGATAAAACGGTTGTTCAGCCTGATATTTTAATTCTTGAAGGGTTAAATGTCTTACAGAGCGGGATGGATTATCCACACGATCCACATCATGTATTTGTTTCTGATTTTGTCGATTTTTCGATATATGTTGATGCACCGGAAGACTTACTTCAGACGTGGTATATCAACCGTTTTCTGAAATTCCGCGAAGGGGCTTTTACCGACCCGGATTCCTATTTTCATAACTACGCGAAATTAACTAAAGAAGAAGCGATTAAGACTGCCATGACATTGTGGAAAGAGATCAACTGGCTGAACTTAAAGCAAAATATTCTACCTACTCGTGAGCGCGCCAGTTTAATCCTGACGAAAAGTGCTAATCATGCGGTAGAAGAGGTCAGACTACGCAAATAATTTTCAGGGGAGCTAATGCTCCCCTTTCTTATTTTTCTGCACTACGCAGGGATATTTCACCGCCCATCCAGGGTTTTATTATTCCATCCTGCTCAAGCAATAAAGCGCCCTGTTTGTCTATTCCGCGTGAAATGCCAAATATTTCTTTATCACCAATGATAAGTTTCACTGGGCGATTAATAAAATTATCCAGCTTTTCCCAGCGCGAAAGATAAGGTGCCAATCCTTCTTGTTCGAAGAGTTCCAGCGCCGCGCGTAATTCACGTATTAGCATGGCCGCCAACGTATTACGATCGAGATTGATCCCCGCTTCCTGCAGCGTGATCCACCCCTGATTAACGACACTCTCTTCAACACGACGCATTGCCATGTTGATCCCGGCTCCAATGACTATTTGCGCCGCATCGCCGGTTTTGCCAGTCAGCTCCACAAGAATGCCTGCCAGCTTGCGATCCTGCAGATAGAGGTCATTAGGCCATTTAACACGAACTTTATCTGCACCCAGCTTGCGTAATACTTCCGCCATCACGATACCGATAACCAGACTTAAACCAATAGCCGCCGCCGGGCCTTGTTCCAAACGCCAGAACATCGACAAATATAAGTTTGCGCCAAAAGGCGAAAACCATTTCCGACCCCGGCGACCACGGCCAGCCTGCTGGTATTCTGCAACGCAGGCATCGCCCGATTTAAGCTCTCCGATACGATCAAGAAGGTACTGATTCGTGGAGTCAATCACTGGCAGCACGGCTACACTACCGCCATCCAGCTGACTCAATATCTCTTCAGCATTAAGTAACTGGATAGGTTCAGGCAGGCTGTATCCTTTACCCGGAACGGTAAAGACATCAACGCCCCAGTCACGCAGTGTCTGAATGTGTTTATTAATAGCCGCCCGGCTCATTCCCAGCGTTTCACCCAACTGCTCGCCAGAGTGAAATTCACCGTTCGCTAACAGGGCAATCAATTTCAGTGGCACGGTGTTATCCTTCATGAAATTGTCTCCACTGCGCTCACTTCACCTGATGCACCAATAAAGCGGACTTCAGGCTCAAGCCAGACATTAAATTTTTCACCCACTTTTTGTCTTACATGGTGTGCCAGTTGCACCACATCTTCGCTTTTTGCATTGTCTTCATTAATGAGAACTAACGCCTGTTGACGGTGCACCGCAGCCCCACCCATTTGCATCCCTTTTAGCTGGCACTGATCAATAAGCCAACCTGCTGCCAGTTTTACTGAACCACCCGCCTGGGGGTAATTTGGTGCTGTTGGAAATTGCGCCAGTAATGCTTTAGCCGTTTCGGCAGATACAACAGGGTTTTTGAAGAAACTACCGGCATTGCCATTCACTTTTGGATCAGGGAGTTTGGTGGTGCGCATATGACACACCGCATTAAATACTTGCTGTGGCGTTACTGTTGTAGGATCCAGATGAGTTAAGTCACCATACGTTAGTACAGGTTGCCACTCTTTTGGCAGACGCAGACCTACGGCTACAATGGCGAAGCGATCCTGGTATTCATGTTTAAAAATACTGTCGCGATAGCCAAAACGGCACTCTTTGGCAGTTAAGCGCACTTGCTTGCCTGTCGCCAGTTCAACACAATCAACATAAGCGCAAACTCGCTGTAATTCTACGCCATAAGCACCAATATTCTGGATAGGTGATGAGCCGACACAACCAGGAATTAATGCCAGATTTTCCAGACCAGGCATACCTTCCTGCAAAGTGTATTTTACCAGGCGATGCCAGTTTTCTCCGGCTCCTACATGTAAATACCACGCATCAGGTTCATCATGAATTTCGATACCTTTGATCCGGTTGATGATCACCGTGCCGCGATAGTCTTCCAGAAAAAGTACATTACTTCCTTCACCCAGAATAAGAACGGGTTGTCCTTCTGCGGTTGCATACTGCCAGGCATTGAGTAATTGTTGTTCGTCTTCGGCACATACAATGTGCTGAGCATTATGATCAATGCCAAATGTGTTCCAGGGTTTTAAGGAGTGGTTCATAGCTGCTTTCCTGATGCAAAAACGAGGCTAGTTTACCGTATCTGTGGGGGGATGGCTTGTAGATATGACGACAGGAAGAGTTTGTAGAAACGCAAAAAGGCCATCCGTCAGGATGGCCTTCTGCTTAATTTGATGCCTGGCAGTTTATGGCGGGCGTCCTGCCCGCCACCCTCCGGGCCGTTGCTTCGCAACGTTCAAATCCGCTCCCGGCGGATTTGTCCTACTCAGGAGAGCGTTCACCGACAAACAACAGATAAAACGAAAGGCCCAGTCTTTCGACTGAGCCTTTCGTTTTATTTGATGCCTGGCAGTTCCCTACTCTCGCATGGGGAGACCCCACACTACCATCGGCGCTACGGCGTTTCACTTCTG
>NZ_CAOLGM010000204.1:0-4449 GCF_948475835.1 uncultured Escherichia sp.
TTGCAATAATGTTTCTTCATTAATTACATTAATTAAATCAATATCTTCCGTTCTTAAAAAAACATTAATTTGCCGCTCATTTTTCAGAATTACGGGTAGTGTTATTTGATTTTTTGCCCGTAACTCCTTAACTTTACGATAATAATCATTTATGGACAAATCGTGCGGAAGAATACTCAAAGCAAACTTCATATTTGATAACGTATATTCATGAGCACAACATACCAATGTATCGTCAGGTAACGCACTTAACTTTTTAAGTGATTGATACATTTGTGATGCTGTCCCTTCAAACAACCGACCACACCCACCAGAAAACAGCGTGTCGCCGCAAAATAGATAAGGTTTACTGAAGTAACAGATATGTCCTAAAGTGTGACCCGGCGTGGCAATTACACTAAATTCATGCCCCAAAACGAAGGCAGTTTCGCCATCTTTGACTACCTGTGTTGTTCCCTTATCTTGTGTCTCTGGTGGACCATACACCACAATTTGCGGAAACTTTTCCACCAGTTCTTTTACGCCGCCAACGTGATCGTGGTGATGGTGGGTGAGAAATATGGCCTCTGGTTGCCAGTTATTGGCGGCAATGGCTTTTAATACCGGCTCTGCGTCTCCGGGATCGACAATCAGGCAGCGACCTGCTTCATCATTCAAAACCCAGATGTAATTGTCATCAAAGGCGGGAATACTGTTAAGATTCATAGATTACCTCTCAGTGTGAAACGGAAGGTTGTGATGAAACCGGCAAGAGTCCCTCAAACTGTCGTGGCTCCTGATTGCTGGGGCGATTTGCCCTGGGGAGAGCTTTATCGCAAGGCGCTGGAGCGCCAGCTCAACCCGTGGTTCACTAAAATGTATGGTTTTCATCTGCTTAAGATTGGCAATTTAAGCGCAGAAATCAATTGCGAAGCGTGCGCGGTTTCTCATCAAGTGAATGTTTCTGCGCAAGGAATGCCCGTCCAGGTGCAGGCAGATCCACTTCATCTTCCTTTTGCCGATAAATCCGTTGATGTTTGTCTACTGGCACATACCTTGCCGTGGTGCACCGATCCGCATCGTTTATTGCGTGAAGCCGATCGGGTACTGATTGATGATGGCTGGCTGGTGATTAGTGGCTTCAATCCCATCAGTTTAATGGGATTACGCAAACTTGTGCCGGTATTGCGAAAAACCTCGCCCTATAACAGCCGGATGTTTACTCTGATGCGGCAACTGGACTGGCTCTCTTTGTTGAATTTTGAAGTGCTGCACGCCAGCCGTTTCCACGTTCTCCCGTGGAACAAACACGGAGGAAAACTATTGAATGCGCATATTCCTGCGCTTGGTTGCTTACAACTTATTGTTGCCCGGAAACGGACTATTCCTTTAACGCTAAACCCGATGAAACAGAGTAAAAACAAGCCACGAATTCGCCAGGCGGTTGGAGCCACCCGGCAATGTCGTAAACCACAGGCTTAAACTTCGACTTGATAGCCCGTATCTTCCAGTGTGGGATTCATCGCTGCGGCACGAGCCAGTTCATCGCAACGTTCGTTTTCCGGGTGTCCGGCATGGCCTTTAACCCATTCCCATTTGATTTGATGCTGCCCCAATGCAGCATCAAGACGTTGCCAGAGATCGACATTTTTTACTGGTTTTTTGTCTGCTGTTTTCCAGCCACGTTTTTTCCAGTTATGGATCCACTGAGTGATCCCCTGGCGGACATACTGGCTGTCGGTACTCAAAATGACTTCGCAATGTTCTTTTAACGCCTCCAGCGCGACAATAGCGGCCATCAACTCCATACGGTTGTTGGTGGTGCGGGTGTAGCCTGCGCTAAAGGTTTTCTCGCGTCCGCGATAGCGTAAAATAGCGCCGTAACCCCCAGGTCCAGGATTACCCAGACACGAACCATCGGTGAAAATTTCTACCTGTTTAAGCATCTCTGGTAGACTTCCTGTAATTGAATCGAACTGTAAAACGACAAGTCTGACATAAATGACCGCTATGAGCACTGCAATTACACGCCAGATCGTTCTCGATACCGAAACCACCGGTATGAACCAGATTGGTGCGCACTATGAAGGCCACAAGATCATTGAGATTGGTGCCGTTGAAGTGGTGAACCGTCGCCTGACGGGCAATAACTTCCATGTTTATCTCAAACCCGATCGGCTGGTGGATCCGGAAGCCTTTGGCGTACATGGTATTGCCGATGAATTTTTGCTCGATAAGCCCACGTTTGCCGAGGTAGCCGATGAGTTCATGGACTATATCCGCGGCGCGGAGTTGGTGATCCATAACGCAGCGTTCGATATCGGCTTTATGGACTACGAGTTTTCGTTGCTTAAGCGCGATATTCCGAAGACCAATACCTTCTGTAAGGTCACCGATAGCCTTGCGGTGGCGAGGAAAATGTTTCCTGGTAAGCGCAACAGCCTCGATGCGTTATGTGCCCGCTACGAAATAGATAACAGTAAACGAACGCTACACGGGGCATTACTCGATGCACAGATCCTTGCGGAAGTTTATCTGGCGATGACCGGTGGTCAAACGTCGATGGCTTTTGCGATGGAAGGAGAGACACAGCAGCAACAAGGTGAAGCAACAATTCAGCGCATTGTACGTCAGGCAAGTAAGTTACGCGTTGTTTTTGCGACAGATGAAGAGCTTGCAGCTCATGAAGCCCGTCTTGATCTGGTGGAGAAGAAGGGCGGAAGCTGCCTCTGGCGGGCATAAATACCTGTAAAAGGCGCTAAAAATAGCGGCTTGGGCGATTTTTGCAGCAAACGATTCAAAAGATGAGAAAAACCGTTGACGAAGGGTGAGGCAATCCGTAATATTCGCCTCGTTCCCAACGGAACACAACGCGGAGCGGTAGTTCAGTCGGTTAGAATACCTGCCTGTCACGCAGGGGGTCGCGGGTTCGAGTCCCGTCCGTTCCGCCAAATTCACTCATGAAAATGAGTTCAGAGAACCGCAAGATTTTTAATTTTGCGGTTTTTTTGCATTTAAATCCCGCTATTTCTTCGGTCTATGGTTTTGTTATGCTGTAAATGTGTTAATCACATATGGTAGACCATATCATTAATATTTAATCATACTATCGAATCATTCAATTTAAATATATTTGAATGTTATGATTTTCATTTTTCTATTGATTTAATGAATTTATATATACTGTTATTTTTGTTTGTTCTGATTCAAGTGGAGTATATAATTAAAAATCGTTAGCTAAACATTACCATGATTATGACAGGCGAGGGAGTGTCCAATTATGAATTCAAAAAAGCTTTGTTGCATATGTGTGTTATTCTCGCTGCTTGCAGGATGTGCCTCTGAATCTTCTATTGATGAAAAGAAGAAAAAAGCTCAAGTCACACAAAGTAATATTAATAAAAACACTCCCCAGCAACTGACAGACAAAGATTTATTCGGTAATGAAACCACTCTGGCCGTATCCGAAGAGGATATTCAAGCTGCGCTTGATGGAGATGAGTTCCGCGTTCCCCTTAATTCTCCTGTAATACTTGTTCAATCCGGCAACCGCGCACCGGAAACCATTATGCAGGAGGAGATGCGAAAATATTATACTGTTTCCACATTCTCTGGTATCCCGGACAGGCAAAAGCCTCTGACTTGTAACAAAAACAAAGATAAAAATGAGAACGAGGATGTTGCCAGTGCTGAGAATATGAACTGGATGCAGGCACTGCGTTTTGTGGCTGCAAAAGGACATCAGAAAGCGATTATTGTTTACCAGGATACATTGCAGACAGGAAAATATGACTCTGCGCTGAAATCAACAGTATGGTCCGACTATAAAAATGAAAAACTCACCGACGCTATCTCCCTGCGCTACCTGGTACGTTTCACGCTGGTGGATGTGGCAACAGGTGAGTGGGCTACCTGGTCGCCGGTGAATTATGAATATAAAGTGCTTCCACCATTGCCCGACAAGAATGAAGTCAGTACGACTGATATGACAGAGCAGCAAATCATGCAACTTAAGCAAAAGACCTATAAAGCGATGGTAAAAGATTTGGTTAACCGCTATCAATAATAAATTATATCTGCCGCCAGGAATTTCTGGCGGCAATAATACAAAATTCTTTGCATAAGAAATTTTTCTTGACAAAGACAGTGCAAGAAAGGACATGGAATCCGGAGTTAAAAACTGTTTGTTTTAGAATATTTAATTATTTAACTGCTGAATCTTCCTTGCGAGAAATATATTCATTATTACATTTCATGCCATTTTTAATATAGATTGCTCCTGGGAAAATCCCCGTATTATTACCGCAGGGGTGATAATTAGCATTGACATATCCTGTGACAAAAGGAGCTATTAAAGGTGCTATTACGATAGCTATTAGTAAAAATATAAGAGTTAGCTGTATTGTTATGTCTGTGGCGAAATTGACTACCTTCGTTTTTTTGATTAAGAATGATTTTATTATCGTAAGT
>NZ_CAOLGM010000205.1:0-4295 GCF_948475835.1 uncultured Escherichia sp.
AAGGGCATATTTCGTCAGCATGTTTATATTGCCTCCATGCGAAGAAGGGACTACCATCCAAATTGTTCAGGTTTGGGTAGGTAGCCCCAGGGTTGATAGAAATATCGTCCTGGGGCTTCATCTTTCCAGACCTCAGAGTAAACCTGAAACCGGAAAGCTTCAGGCACCCGCAGTTATCTTACCCTTGCTTAGCAAAATAGCTGTTTATTTATACAGTAAGTCCTGTTTCGGACTTCTCACTCCCCATTTGATCAACTGAAGCTGAACCCGTTTTTTTCTGCATGCCTCAATCGTCAAAATTCTTCGCCACCAGCCAGCCGTGCCATAACTTGTCACATTGCAAAAGTAGCCAAATTGCTTCAGTCACCATCACCAAAAAAAGAAACATTCCAGAACTTCCGCATCTCGCCCAGCCGCTCCGACTTCTATACTGAATAGAAAACGCCAACTTAAGAGAAACCTATGCCATTACCCGATTTTCATGTTTCTGAACCTTTTACCCTCGGTATTGAACTGGAAATGCAGGTGGTTAATCCGCCGGGCTATGACTTAAGCCAGGACTCTTCAATGCTGATTGACGCGGTTAAAAATGAGATCACGGCCGGAGAGGTAAAGCACGATATCACCGAAAGTATGCTGGAGCTGGCGACGGATGTTTGCCGTGATATCAACCAGGCTGCCGGGCAGTTTTCAGCGATGCAGAAAGTCGTATTGCAGGCAGCCGCAGACCATCATCTGGAAATTTGCGGCGGTGGCACGCACCCGTTTCAGAAATGGCAGCGTCAGGAGGTATGCGAAAACGAACGCTATCAACGAACGCTGGAAAACTTTGGCTATCTCATCCAGCAGGCGACCGTTTTTGGTCAGCATGTCCATGTTGGCTGCGCCAGTGGCGATGACGCCATTTATTTGCTGCACGGCCTGTCACGGTTTGTGCCGCACTTCATCGCCCTTTCCGCCGCGTCGCCGTATATGCAGGGAACGGATACGCGTTTTGCCTCCTCACGACCGAATATTTTTTCCGCCTTTCCCGATAATGGCCCGATGCCGTGGGTCAGTAACTGGCAACAATTTGAAGCCCTGTTTCGCTGCCTGAGTTACACCACGATGATCGACAGCATTAAAGATCTGCACTGGGATATTCGCCCCAGTCCTCATTTTGGCACGGTGGAGGTTCGGGTGATGGATACCCCGTTAACCCTTAGCCACGCGGTAAATATGGCGGGATTAATTCAGGCCACCGCCCACTGGTTACTGACGGAACGCCCGTTTAAACATCAGGAGAAAGATTACCTGCTGTATAAATTCAACCGTTTCCAGGCCTGCCGCTATGGGCTGGAAGGCGTCATTACCGATCCGCACACTGGCGATCGTCGACCGCTAACGGAAGATACCTTGCGATTGCTGGAAAAAATCGCCCCTTCCGCACATAAAATGGGTGCATCGAGCGCGATTGAGGCCCTGCATCGCCAGGTCGTCAGCGGTCTGAATGAAGCGCAGCTGATGCGCGATTTCGTCGCCGATGGTGGCTCGCTGATTGGGCTGGTGAAAAAGCATTGTGAGATCTGGGCCGGTGACTAAGTAGGGAATTGCCTTACAGAAGAATATCCCTGACAATGGTGTTTTAACTTACATTTAACAATGTTATGAAACACCCTTTAGAAACCTTGACTACCGCAGCAGGCATTTTGCTGATGGCTTTCCTCTCTTGCCTGCTGCTGCCCGCCCCCGCACTGGGGCTGACGCTGGCACAAAAACTGGTGACCATGTTCCATCTGATGGATCTTAGCCAGCTTTACACTTTATTGTTTTGTCTGTGGTTTTTAGTGCTGGGCGCTATTGAGTATTTTGTTCTGCGCTTTATCTGGCGACGCTGGTTCTCGCTGGCGGATTAAACGTCGATTATCGCCGTACTTCGCGGCATACTTTGCTTATTCTCCTTCGCCTAAAGGAACGTTTATGGATAAGCAATCACTGCACGAAACGGCGAAACGCCTGGCCCTTGAGTTACCCTTTGTCGAGCTTTGCTGGCCTTTTGGCCCGGAGTTCGATGTTTTTAAAATTGGCGGCAAAATTTTTATGCTGTCGTCGGAGCTGCGCGGCGTCCCCTTTATCAATCTGAAGTCCGATCCACAAAAATCCCTGTTAAATCAGCAGATATACCCGAGCATTAAGCCAGGGTATCACATGAATAAAAAGCACTGGATTTCGGTGTATCCCGGCGAGGAAATCTCCGAAGCGTTACTTCGCGATCTGATCAACGATTCGTGGAATCTGGTGGTTGATGGTCTGGCTAAACGCGATCAAAAAAGAGTGCGTCCAGGCTAAAGCGGAAATCTATAGCGCATTTTTCTCGCTTACCATTTCTCGTTGAACCTTGTAATCTGCTGGCACGCAAAATTACTTTCACATGGAGTCTTTATGGATATCATTTCTGTCGCCTTAAAGCGTCATTCCACTAAGGCATTTGATGCCAGTAAAAAACTTACCCCGGAACAGGCCGAGCAGATCAAAACTCTCCTGCAATACAGCCCATCCAGCACCAACTCCCAGCCGTGGCATTTTATTGTTGCCAGCACGGAAGAAGGTAAAGCGCGTGTTGCCAAATCCGCTGCCGGTAATTATGTGTTCAACGAACGTAAAATACTTGATGCCTCGCACGTCGTGGTGTTCTGTGCAAAAACCGCGATGGACGATGCCTGGCTGAAGCTGGTTGTTGACCAGGAAGATGCTGATGGCCGCTTTGCCACGCCGGAAGCGAAAGCCGCGAACGATAAAGGTCGCAAGTTCTTCGCTGATATGCACCGTAAAGATCTGCATGATGATGCAGAGTGGATGGCAAAACAGGTTTATCTCAACGTCGGTAACTTCCTGCTCGGCGTGGCGGCGCTGGGTCTGGACGCGGTACCCATCGAAGGTTTTGACGCCGCCATCCTCGATGCAGAATTTGGTCTGAAAGAGAAAGGCTACACCAGTCTGGTGGTTGTTCCGGTAGGTCATCACAGCGTTGAAGATTTTAACGCTACGCTGCCGAAATCTCGTCTGCCGCAAAACATAACCTTAACCGAAGTGTAATTCTCTCTTGCCGGGCATCTGCCCGGCTATTTCCCCTCAGATTCTCCTGATTTGCATAACCCTGTTTCAGCCGTCATCATAGGCTGCTGTTGTATAAAGGAGACGTTATGCAGGATTTAATATCCCAGGTTGAAGATTTAGCGGGTATTGAGATCGATCACACCACCTCGATGGTGATGATTTTCGGTATTATTTTTCTGACCGCCGTCGTGGTGCATATTATTTTGCATTGGGTGGTACTGCGGACCTTCGAAAAACGTGCCATCGCCAGTTCACGGCTTTGGTTGCAAATCATTACCCAGAATAAACTCTTCCACCGTTTAGCTTTTACCCTGCAGGGGATTATCGTCAATATTCAGGCGGTATTCTGGCTGCAAAAAGGCACCGAAGCGGCAGATATTCTGACTACCTGCGCGCAGTTGTGGATCATGATGTATGCGCTGCTTTCAGTCTTCTCGTTGCTGGATGTTATTTTGAATCTGGCGCAGAAATTCCCGGCGGCATCTCAGTTACCGCTGAAAGGGATATTTCAGGGGATTAAACTGATCGGCGCAATCCTGGTCGGCATTTTGATGATCTCGCTGCTGATTGGTCAGTCGCCAGCGATTCTGATCAGCGGTCTTGGTGCAATGGCTGCCGTGCTGATGTTGGTTTTTAAAGATCCGATTCTTGGTCTGGTGGCAGGTATTCAGCTTTCCGCGAACGATATGCTGAAACTGGGCGACTGGCTGGAGATGCCGAAATACGGCGCGGATGGCGCGGTGATCGATATTGGGTTAACCACCGTCAAAGTGCGTAACTGGGACAATACCATTACCACTATTCCCACCTGGTCTCTGGTTTCTGACTCCTTTAAAAACTGGAGCGGGATGTCAGCATCTGGCGGGCGACGTATTAAGCGCAGTATCAGTATTGATGTCACCAGTATTCGTTTTCTTGATGAAGACGAAATGCAACGTCTGAATAAAGCGCACTTGTTAAAACCTTATTTAACCAGCCGCCATCAGGAAATTAATGAGTGGAATCGCCAGCAAGGTTCTACGGAGTCGATATTAAACCTGCGCCGAATGACCAATATTGGAACCTTTCGTGCCTATCTGAACGAATATCTGCGTAACCATCCGCGGATTCGTAAAGATATGACCTTAATGGTACGCCAACTGGCTCCAGGTGATAACGGTTTACCGCTCGAGATCTACGCGTTTACTAACACCGTGGTG